>JAGWXN010000186.1 GCA_018969885.1 Betaproteobacteria bacterium
ATGGACAAGCTGCAGACCAAGATGTTCCTGCTTGCCGGTCTGATCGATGCCGCCTTCCTGATTGGCGTCGGTATCGCGATGATGTTCGCCTTTGCCAACCCGTTCAAGTGATTCGCCCCGGCATCCCGAACACGATCAACCTCTTAGCTGAAGGGAGCCCGTCGTGAACATCAACGCGACGCTCATTGTTCAGATCGTGGTCTTTCTGGGCTTGTGGTGGTTCACCGCGCGCTATGTCTGGCCGCCGATCACCAAGGCGCTCGACGAGCGCAGCCAGAAGATCGCCGACGGACTGGCCGCGGCCGACAAGGCGCGAACCGAACTGGCTGCCGCTGAACGGCGAGTCGAGCAGGAACTGCAGCAAGCCCGGTCGGGCGCGGCTGAAGTCCGTGCCGGCGCCGAGAAGCAGGCGGCTGCGCTGATCGAAAAGGCGCGCGAGGAAGCCTCCGCCATCGTTTCCGCTGCCCGCAAGGCGGCTGAAGACGAGGCTGTGCTTGCCGCGCAGAAGGCTCGCGATCAGCTTCGCGACCAGGTCGCTCAACTCGCGGTTGCCGGTGCCGAGCGCATCCTGCGGCGTGAAATCGATGCGGCCCGTCACGCTGAACTGCTCGCCAACCTGAAGAACGAGCTGCGCTAAGCGCGGCAAGGGAATCGCGTCCATGGCGGAAATGATCACCATCGCCCGGCCGTATGCCGAGGCTGCTTTCAAGTTTGCGCGTGACGCGCAGGCACTGCCTGCGTGGTCCGAGGCGCTCGGTCGGTTGGCTGAAGTGGCCAGCACCGAGGCGGCGCATGACCTGATCGGCCACCCCGGCATACCGGCAGCCAAAGTTGCGGCCATCGTCTCCGAGACGGCGGGCGGGCTTGACGCTGCCCAAACCAACTTCGTACGGCTCCTTGCCGACAACGAGCGGTTGGCTGCGCTTGCCGAGATCGCCGGTCTGTTTGAAGGACTGCGCAACGAGCACGAGGGGGTGCTCGAGGCGGCGATTTCATCGGCGTTTCCCATCGACGCCGCCCAGGTTGATTCCATCGTGGCCACGCTCGCACAGCGCTACGGTCGCCGCATCAAGGCGAGCGTCAGCGTTGATCCGGAACTGATCGGCGGGGTGTCAGTTCGGATCGGCGACGAGGTCATCGACGCATCGGTGCGCGGCAAACTCGCCCAGATGGCGAGTGCGCTCACAGCTTGAAGAATTAGGGGAAGTCCATGCAACTGAATCCGGCTGAGATCAGCGAACTGCTCAAAAGCAAGATCCAGAACCTGAATGTCGCGGCAGATACGCGCAATCAGGGGACGGTCGTGTCGGTTACCGACGGCATCTGCCGCGTCCACGGTCTGTCTGACGTGATGCAGGGCGAGATGATCGAGTTCCCGGGCAACACCTTCGGCCTTGCGCTGAACCTCGAGCGTGACTCGGTGGGTGCGGTGGTGCTGGGTAGCTACGAACACATCTCCGAGGGCGACACGGTCAAGGCCACTGGCCGCATTCTCGAGGTGCCGGTGGGGCCCGAGCTGATCGGGCGCGTGGTGAATTCGCTTGGCCAGCCGATCGACGGCAAGGGCCCGGTGAACGCCAAGATGACCGACGTTATCGAGAAAGTGGCGCCCGGCGTGATCGCGCGTCGCTCGGTGTCGCAGCCGGTTCAAACCGGTCTGAAGGCGATTGACGCCATGGTGCCGGTTGGCCGCGGTCAGCGCGAGCTCATCATCGGTGACCGCCAGACCGGCAAGACCGCGGTGGCGGTCGACACCATCATCAACCAGAAAGGCAAAGACCTGATCTGCGTCTACGTCGCGATTGGTCAAAAGGCCTCCACCATCGCCAACGTGGTCCGCAAGCTCGAGGAAACCGGCGCGATGGATTACACCATCGTGGTGGCGGCGACCGCCTCCGAGTCCGCCGCAATGCAGTTCATCGCGCCCTACTCGGGCTGCACGATGGGCGAATATTTCCGCGACCGCGGCCAAGACGCGCTCATCATTTACGATGACCTCACCAAGCAGGCCTGGGCATATCGTCAGGTGTCGCTGCTGCTGCGCCGCCCGCCGGGTCGCGAAGCGTATCCGGGTGACGTCTTCTACCTGCACTCGCGCCTGCTTGAGCGCGCGGCCCGCGTGAACGAGGAATATGTTGAGAAGTTCACCAACGGCGCGGTCAAGGGCAAGACCGGTTCACTCACCGCGCTTCCCATCATCGAAACCCAGGCGGGTGACGTGTCGGCGTTCGTGCCCACCAACGTGATCTCCATTACCGACGGTCAGATCTTTCTTGAGACCGATCTGTTCAATGCCGGTATCCGGCCCGCCATCAACGCCGGTATCTCGGTGTCGCGGGTGGGTGGCGCGGCACAGACCGACATCATCAAGAAGCTGGGCGGCGGCGTGCGTCTCGCGCTCGCGCAGTATCGTGAGCTGGCTGCGTTTGCGCAGTTTGCCTCCGACCTCGACGAAGCCACCCGCAAGCAGCTTGAGCGCGGTCGCCTGGTCACCGAGCTCATGAAGCAGCCCCAGTACCAGCCGCTCGCGGTCTGGGAAATGGCACTCACGCTGTTTGCGGTCAACAACGGTTATTTCGACAACGTCGAAGTCACCAAGGCGCTGGCGGCTGAAAAGGCGCTCCGCGACTTTGCCCGCAGCAAATACTCGGCACTGGTTGACGAAGTCGAGCGCGACAAGAAGTTCTCGAAAGATGTCGAGGCCAAGCTCCACGAGCTGGTCAAAGACTTCAAAAAGACCGGTTCGTACTGATCGCCGGTTAGCGTGTCGCCCATGTCCTATCGAGTGCGCGACGCGCTGCCAGCCAGCTTCACAGGGGAATGATCGATGCCGGGCTCAAAAGAGATTCGGACCAAGATCAAGAGCGTTCAGAACACGCGCAAGATCACCAAGGCGATGGAAATGGTCGCCGCCTCCAAAATGCGCAAAGCGCAGGAACGGATGCGGCACGCCCGTCCCTATGGTGACAAGGTCCGTAACATTGCTGCGCATCTCGCGCAGGCCAATCCCGAATACCGCCACCCATACCTGGTGCCGCACGGTCCGCTGAAGAACGTTGGGCTGATTGTGGTCACCACAGATAAGGGTCTGTGCGGCGGCTTGAACACCAACGTACTTCGTCTGGTCACCAACCGCCTGCGCGAGCTCGAGCGCACCAACGTCGGTGTGCGGGCGACCGCGATCGGCAACAAGGGTTTCGGATTTCTGTCCCGAATCGGGGCCAAGGTGGTCTCGCATGTGGTGCAGTTGGGCGACACGCCGCACCTCGAGCGTCTGATCGGGCCAGTCAAGCTTCAGCTTGATGCTTACGAGCGCGGTGAGATCGACGCCGTCTATCTTGCCTACACCCGCTTCATCAACACGATGAAGCAGGAGCCGGTGATCGAGCAGCTGCTGCCGCTCGATCCGTCGCGCCTCCAGGAAGATTCGCGCGACTACTCCTGGGATTATCTCTACGAGCCCGACGCGCAAGCCGTGCTCGACGAGCTTCTGGTTCGCTATGTCGAGGCGGTCGTGTATCAGGCGGTGGCCGAGAACATGGCCTCCGAGCAAAGCGCGCGCATGGTGGCGATGAAAGCCGCTTCCGACAACGCGAAGAAGGTCATCGGCGACCTGCAGCTTTCGTACAACAAGGCGCGTCAGGCGGCCATCACCAAGGAGCTGTCCGAGATCGTCGGCGGCGCCGCGGCGGTCTGACGCTTCATACCTCTTTCAAACATCTGCCTCACGAATCCCGCAACAGGAAGGCGAACATGGCACAGGGTCAAATCGTTCAGTGCATCGGCGCGGTGGTCGACATTCAGTTTCCGCGCGACCAGATGCCCAAGGTCTACGACGCGCTGCAGCTTCAGGATTCAGGCACCAGCCTGGCCGAAGCGGGCCTCACCTTCGAAGTCCAGCAGCAGCTGGGCGATGGCGTGGTGCGTACCATCGCGCTCGGCTCGTCAGACGGCCTGCGCCGTGGCATGACGGTGTCAAACACCGGCGCGCCGATTTCGGTCCCGGTGGGTTCGGCGACCCTCGGCCGAATCATGGATGTGCTCGGACGCCCGATCGATGAGGCGGGCCCCATCGGCACCGACGAGCGTCGCGCCATTCACCAGAAGGCCCCGAGCTTTGAAGACCTGAAGCCCTCGGTTGAACTGCTCCCCACCGGCATCAAGGTGATTGACCTCATCTGCCCGTTCGCAAAGGGCGGCAAGATTGGTCTGTTTGGTGGCGCGGGCGTGGGCAAGACCGTGAACATGATGGAGCTCATCAACAACATCGCCAAGAGCTACGGCGGCTACTCGGTGTTTGCCGGCGTGGGCGAGCGCACCCGCGAGGGCAACGACTTCTATCACGAGATGGAAGAGTCCAAGGTGCTCGACAAGGTGGCGATGGTGTTCGGTCAGATGAACGAGCCCCCCGGCAACCGTCTGCGCGTGGCGCTCACTGGCCTCACCATGGCCGAAAAATTCCGCGATGAAGGCCGTGACATCCTGCTCTTCATCGACAACATCTATCGCTACACGCTGGCAGGTACCGAAGTGTCGGCGCTGCTGGGTCGGATGCCTTCCGCGGTGGGTTACCAGCCTACGCTTGCCGAGGAAATGGGTAAGCTCCAGGAGCGCATCACCTCCACCAAGACCGGCTCGATCACTTCCATTCAAGCGGTCTACGTGCCCGCGGACGACCTGACCGATCCGTCGCCCGCCACCACCTTCGGCCACCTCGATGCCACCGTTGTGCTGTCGCGCGACATCGCGGCGCTGGGGATCTACCCTGCCGTCGACCCGCTCGATTCCACCAGCCGCCAGCTCGACCCGCACGTGATCGGCGAGGAGCACTACAGCACCACCCGCCGGGTGCAGGCTACGCTCCAGCGCTACAAGGAACTGCGCGACATCATCGCCATTCTGGGCATGGACGAGCTCTCGCCCGAAGACAAGCTTGCGGTGGCCCGCGCCCGCAAGATCCAGCGCTTCCTGTCGCAGCCCTTCAACGTGGCCGAGGTGTTCACCGGCAGCCCCGGCAAGATCGTGGCGCTCAAGGACACCATCCGCGGCTTCCAGATGATCGTCAACGGCGAGTGCGACCACCTGCCCGAGCAGGCGTTCTACATGGTCGGCACGATCGAAGAAGCCTTCGAAAAAGCCAAGACCCTCCAGTAACCCTGCCAAGGACAGCGGCCCATGGCCAACACCATTCAGGTTGACGTCGTCAGCGCCGAGGCCTCGATCTTCGAGGGCCAGGCCGAGTTCGTGGCGCTGCCGGGTGAGTCGGGTGAGCTGGGCATTTATCCCCAGCACACCCCGCTCATCACCCGCATCCGACCGGGTGCGGTGCGGATCAAGATCGCAGGGCAGGCGGACGAGGAGTTTGTGTTCGTGGCAGGGGGCATCCTCGAGGTGCAACCCAACCGCGTGACCGTGCTCGCCGACACCGCCATCCGCGGCCAGGATCTCGACGAGGCCAAGGCTGAAGCGGCCAAGAAAGCCGCCGAAGAGGCGCTTGCCAACCGCTCGGGTGAAATCGACTACGCCAAGGCGCAGGCCGAACTCGCCACCGCGGTGGCCGAGCTGGCTGCGCTGCGGAAGTTCCGCAACAAGCGATAGCGGAAGGCCGCAGAACACCCTGCGGCAAAGCGGGGCCCCGTCTGTCGGGGTGACCCGTTGAGGTGCTGACCTGGGTCAGCCTCGCCCGGTCCCGACTTGATTGGGATAAGGGGGTTGCCCGCGCAAGCCCCGCAGTATCGGTTCGACCTCACAAGGACGACCGATGGCTGACGCGCTTACTCCTGCCGCACCGGGCTCGCATCGGGCCCCCCCTGTTCCCGATCCGACCAGCGCCACGTTGACGCTCGCCCGCGCCGACGCGGGCGAACCGAGTCGGCACACGGGCGTGGCAACCGATACCCAGCCCGCGCTCGTCGCCTGCCTGGGCACTCGACCGGAAATCATCAAAATGGCGCCCGTCTGCCGTGCGCTCCGCGCGGCAGGGCTGCCGCTACGGGTGCTGCACACCGGTCAGCACCGGGAACTGGCCGCGTCAATGTACACGGCGCTTGATCTCATTCCGGATCACGCGCTGCCCCTGGTTCGAGAAAACGACAGCATCGCCGCGCTCGCCGCCGGGCTGATTCAAGCCATTGACCCCGTGCTCACGCACTGGCGACCCGCCGCACTGCTGGTCCATGGCGACACCAGCAGTGCCGCCATGGCGGCACTCGCCGGCTTCTGGCGAGGTATCCCGGTGGCGCATGTCGAGGCGGGCCTGCGTTCGCATCAGGCCCGAGATCCATTTCCGGAAGAGATGAACCGTGCGCTCATCGCGCGCGTTGCCAACTGGCATTTCGCGCCCACCCCGGCCGCAGTGGCCAACCTGCGTGCGGAAGGCATCGCGGGGCGGGGCGTCTTTCAGGTCGGCAACACGATCGTCGACGCTACCCTCCAGGCACTCGAGCGACTCGGCGCGGTGAACCCGTTGGCCGCGGCGCGGCCCGGCGCGAGGCTCATCGTGGTCACGGCGCACCGGCGAGAGAACTGGGGGGCGCCGATCCAGGGCTTCATCCGGGCGCTCGGCGCCGTGCTATCGGCCCACGCCG
>JAGWXN010000187.1 GCA_018969885.1 Betaproteobacteria bacterium
AGTGCAATCGGCATCAATGCCGTCGTGCGCAGCACCATCAGCAAGAGCCCGGTGGCGCCGGTAAGAAACAGCAGCGCAATAAAGCCACGGTCCATGCCACCATGCGAGGGCTCAAGGTGGTCTGGGTGACGACGCTTCCGAAGTTGCCACAGCCCTACCGTGCCCCACACCATCATCACGCCGCCGCTGATTCCCAAAAGTTTCGGCAGGCTGAACCAGCCGTAGGGCGCGGGGATGTTGAGCGCGTAGTGCATCAGCGTGGCAACCGACGTGGCGGCCAGGCAGAGCATGAAGCCGTAGAAGGTGAGGTGATGAAAGCGCTTCCGGTCGCGCGTCCAGGCGTCGTCTTCATTGTGACAACCCTCGCCATGCCCACCGTCCAGATAGCGAAGTTTGAAGGAATCGTGAAGCGCCTCGGCGGTGGCCACCCCACTCGCCCCCGCCTTGCCGGTGGCAGGCTTGACCTCAGCCACGAACCGGGTGGCGCCGATGGCAAGCGCCACCACCGCCCAACCGAACACCGGCAAAAATAGCGACACCATCAATCCGTGCGGAAAAATCCGGTAAAAATCGCCGCGGGCATCGCCAGACAGGAGCGACCCGTGCATTGCCACAGCCAGCAACAGGAAGAGGGCAAACCCACCTGCAAGCGCAAGTGCCACCGCGAGACCGTTACGCTGATAGAGCGCGCCGAGCGATGCCGGCCAGGCGTAGTGGGCATACGTCTCACCCCGCACCCGGGCAAGCGCGCGCGGCAGGTTGACCGCGAACTCATGGGGTGGTGCGTATTGGCACGCGTGCAGACACGCGCCGCAGTTGTGACAGAGGTTGGCCAAGTAGTGCACATCGGCCCGGTGAAATTCGAGCCGCTTCGTCATGGCGGGAAAAACCGCGCAAAAACCCTCGCAGTAGCGACAGGCGTTACAAATGATCATTTCGCGTGCCACCTCGGCCTCGGCCGCACTCATCGCATCGGCCCCGGGTGGCCTCGCATGAGCGGCCGACGGGGCGCCCTCCGCCAACGACTGCGCCTCGCGGGTCAGGGCTTCAAGCTGCTGCACGATCGCGCTCCTCGATAATTCTCAGGGTATCAGCGCCGTTCTGACCAAGCGCGGCCGCAGCCGCACGGGTGCCTGCGATACGCCCGAAGGCAGTGCCGATGGTCATTCCCACGCCGGCGGTGTAGCCCTTTCCAAGCACATTGCCCGACATGAGTTCGCCCGCTGCAAACAGGTTTGGACTTGCGCGACCGCCAAAGTGCACGGCAGTGCTCTCGTCGGTGCGAAACCCCAGATAGGTAAACGTAACACCCGGCCGGACCGCATAGGCATAAAAAGGCGGTACATCAATGGGCCGCGCCCAATGTGTCTTCGCAGGTGTCAACCCCTCGGTGACACAGTCATCGAGCACGGTGTGATCAAAGCGGCCGGGGCGACACGCGCGGTTGAAGTCCTCAATGGTCTGCACCATCTGGGCGGCATCGAGCCCGAGCTGACGAGCGAGTCCGTCTAACGTGTCATCGCGCACGCCCGGAAACACCGGCGGCATGAAGCGGCCAATCGCCTTGGAGTCGATCACGCACCAGGCGATCTGTCCCGGCTGTAGTGCCACCAGCCGCCCCCAGATCGCATAGCGCTTGGGCCAGAAGTCTTCACCCTCGTCATAAAAGCGCTTGGCGAAACGGTTCACCACCACCCCGAGCGAGACCGCGTCAATACGCGTACAGATCCCGCCGTCATAAAGCGGAGCGCGCGCGTCAATTGCCACCATGTGAGCCTGGGTAGGATCGCCAATCATGTCGGCACCCTGCTCCCGGAGGTTGGCGATGATGGTGCCCATATTGAACCGCGTCCCGCGAATCAGAAAATTATCGGCGGGATGCTCGCCATAGTCATTCACCCCCCAGGCCTCGCGCAGCCACTCACGGTTGGATTCAAAACCGCCGCAGGCAAGCACGCAGGCCTTGGCGGTGACCCGCTCTTCACGCGTGCTGCCGTCGCTCGCCTTATGACGCACGATGGCAGCGGCGAACCGGTCACCGTCGAGCTCGATGCCCACTGCCTCGGCGTTGTAGTCAACCTGTGCGCCGAGTGCTTCGGCGCTGCGGAAATAAGCGTTGACCAGTGCTTTGCCACCGCCCATGAAAAACGCATTGGTCCGCGCGGTATGAAGCGCGCCCGAGAGCGAGGGCTGAAACCGGACACCATGACGCCGCATCCAGGGCCGGCAGGTTGCAGACGAACGAATCACCAATCGCGCCAGGTACTCGTTGGTGAGTCCGCCGGTGACGCGCAGCAGATCCTGCCAGAACTCTTCTTCCGAATAGGCGTCCACCAGCACGTCCTGCGGGGCGTCGTGCATGCAGCGCAGATTGCGTGTGTGCATGGAATTGCCGCCACGCCATTCGCGCGGCGCGGCCTCGAGCAGCCGCACGCTCGCGCCGGATTCAAGCGCCATCAAGGCAGCGCAGAGCGCGGCGTTGCCGCCTCCGATCACCAGCACATCGGGCGAGGCTTTATCGGGCAGGGAGGTCACGAGATGAGCTTTCCGTGAGATGAAATAAGAATTGAACCGAAACAAGCAGCGCCATCAGTCGGCGCGAATATTGGCACGCCTGACGATATCACTCCAGATTTTTTGCTCGGCGCGAATGAAGGCACCGAATTCGGCGGGTGGCCCGCCGCCAGCCAGTGCATTGTCGTTGGCAAAGCGTTCAGCCACCGCCTGCGACTTGAGCGCCTTCAGCGATTCCTGTTGCAGGCGCTGGATGATGGCCTCAGGCGTGCCGGCTGGCACCAGCATGCCGTACCACTGCGAGGTCTCAAATCCCGGGTACCCCATTTCAGCAACGGTGGGGACGTCGGGCAGAGCCGGAATCCGCTCAAGCGTACCCACTGCAATCGCTCGGAGCTTACCGTTTCGAATGTGTTGCGCAAGCGCGGGCATGCCCGCCGAGGACGCCTCGGTGCGGCCTGCGAGCAGGTCGACCAGCTGCGGCCCAGTGCCGCGATACGGGATATGTTCCATCCGCATGCCGGTCACGAGCTTGAGGTACTCCATTGCGAGGTGGCCGGCACTCGCATTGCCAGCCGAACCGTAATTGAGCTTGCCCGGATGACGCTGAACATGGTCCACAAACTCACGAAAGGTTTTCGCAGGGACGTCTGGATGAATCACAAACAGGTTAGGCACTTTGGCGAGTAGCGTGACGGGTGCGAAATCGCGATTCACATCGTAGGGCTGACTCTTCAGCATCCAGGGATTGACCGCCAGCGTACCCACGTGTCCGAGCACGAGGGTGTGGCCGTCAGGCGCAGCCTTGGCCACATCCGTCATCGCGGTCACACCCGCCCCGCCAGGCTTGTTTTCAACGTAGACGCTCTGCCCAAGCTGTCTGGTGAGTTCGGCCGCGACTGCTCGGGCAACGATTTCGCTGGTGCCCCCCGGTGCAAACGGCACCACGAACCGGATCGCCTGACGCGGCCAGTCTGTCGCGCCGGCCTGCGCGAGTGCGGACGATGTCACCCCAACCAGCGCGGCTGCCAGCAAAGCCCCGATCCATCCTGACCCGCCTGCCCTGGCCCCTTCGCGCATCAATGCCCCCTCTTGCGATCAGAACTGATAGCGCCGCAAGCCCCCGTCTACCGGGATCACGGTGCCCGAGATATACCCGGCAAGAGGCGAAGCGAGAAAGACCGCAAGCGCTGCGAGTTCTTCTGGCTCACCATATCGGCCCACCGGAATTTCGTTCTCACTCTGCCATTTCCGATACTCAGGCGAGTAATTTCGAAAGATCTGCTCTGAGTGAATGCGACCCGGGGGAATGCAATTCACCGTGATGCCGTTCTTGCCCACCATCCGCGACAAACCCTTGGCCCAGCTATGCACCGCTGCCTTGGCGCAAAAAGCGCCGTTGACATGATCGGGCTCGCTCTTACCGGTGATATTGATGATGCGCCCCCAGTTGCGGGCAATCATCTGATCGATGAGCGCATCCGCCAGCTGCCGAGGGCGGTCAAAATTCAGCGTCATCGCCTCGGTCCACTGAGCCTCGGTGACGTGCAGACTGGAAAACGAGCGAGACCCCCCGGCGTTGTTCACCAGAATGTCAACGCTGCCCAACGCCGCGACGGCGCGTGCCGCGAGCGACGGAGCTGCATCGGCGGCATACAGATCAGACTCAAGCACCACCGGCTCGGGCCCGCCCGCCGCAGTGATGGCGGCTGCGGTGTCACGCAGCTTGTCAACCCGACGGGCGCTGATTGCTACCCGCACCCCTTCAGCGGCCAGAGCCTTCGCGATGGCCGCGCCGATTCCAACGCTCGCGCCGGTGACCAGCGCAGTCTTGCCCTTCAGCTGCATGTCCATGGTTCGCTCCCGAAATGCCGCCCGGCACCCGGCGCGGCGACGCGGAACTGTAACGCTTTGCCAAAAAAGGCCAAAAAAGCCCAGTCGTAGGACACGGCGGGCGGGACCCTCAAAGAGTCATCAGTACCCACACCCGCTCGATCGTCCAATACGCAGCGACTGACCCGAATGCCGACAGCACCATCGCTCTGGCCCGGTCGGCCCAGGCAAACTGTGCCCCGAGCCTGACGATCAACCCCACGCAGCCAATCACAAACAGCTGACCGGCCTCGACACCCAGGTTAAATGACAGGAGCGCGGCTGCGCGATACCCAACGGGTAATCCAACCTCCGACAGGGCCCCCGCAAAGCCCAGCCCATGGATCAGTCCGATTACGAAGGGCACGACAAACGGAAATCGACGTGTCATCGAGTCGCGCGGACGCAAGGCTTCTGCGCACACCACAACGATCGATAGCGCGATCCAGGCCTCGATCGGTGCCGACGGCAATCGCATCAAGCCCAGCGCGGCGAGCGCAAGCGTCAGACTATGCGCCGCGGTAAAGCCGGTGATTCCGATCACGAGTTGACGCTGGAAACCAATCAACACCGTGAGTGCAACCACGAACATCAGGTGATCGATACCCGACAGGATATGTTCGACCCCCAACAGGCCGTAGGTACTTGCGACCTGCTGGAGGTCAAGCGCGGCGGAGGGGTCCGGACTCAGCAACCGGATGTCGGCTTCAATCTGTTCGATATCGTGAGCCTGGCAGGGCGACAGTCTCGCTACCAGGGCCATCGACACCCCGCAAAGTTGGGCGATTTTTCGCATCACCGCGGTCAATCGGTGGAGTACCTGACTCGATAGGGCTGAACCAGTTGCTTCAGGCGCTGCTCGAGCGCCTGTTCACGTTGTTCGCGCCGCCAGTCGTCGAGAACGCGGGCACGCAGGGCATCAAAGCGCGGGGGCTCAGTCCCTCGAACCTGATGCACTCTCAGCAAATGGACAGTTTGATCAACCGGCACACGAACCCATTGTCCGGGCGCCGCTGAGCGAGCCATTGCAAGGAGGCCAGCACCGTACGACCGCACCAGCAAATCCTCCGGCGCATCACGGTAGATGTGCAGACGGGCCTGCGGGCCAGGCTCGGCAGGTTGTTGCTCAGAATGGTTCAAGCGCTCGAGCAACGCTGCGATCTCGGTATCCGTCGGCGAGACCAGCAGCGTCATCACCTCCAGATCGAAGATGGTTGGCTGCGAATAGCGTTGAAGGCGGACCGAAAACCAGCGCTCAAGTTCGGTATCGTTAATATCCGGAGCCGCATTCTCGCGATGCAGCGCCACCAGCGTCTTGTGCACCACGCGCTCGCGAATGACGGGGTCAGATTTGTCCAGCCCACGACGCAGACCCTCTCGATAGACCGCCTCTTCGCGTATCCAGGTCTCGAGCGCCGCGCGCAACTCGTCATTGCTGGCCGTGCGTCCAAGCGAGGCTTCCAGTTTCGCGGCGGCGGCGGCGCGCACCGGGGCGGGTACACGAATCTCGGCGTCACCGCGAAGGGCGCCGACCGCGAGATCAAGGCCGAACAGGATCGCGCCCGCGACAAAAAACAAGACAAGCGGTTCTCGGAGCAGTTCGAGCCTGAGCGATGTTCGATCGCCAGCCGAACGCATGCTCACCTCAGTTTGTGAGCAAAGGGAACACGCCGCGGGTGTTGGGCTTGGTTCCATCCCAGAAATTTGGAATCTCGTTGATCCTGCCGCGCCACGCCCCCGTGATCAGCGAGTGAACCGTGTAGGAGGTTCCACCCGACACAGAGCCATTGCTGAGGGTCTTTGCCGCGTACGGGCGTGAGTGCTGGTGATAGCTCGACACGCCGTCGATCAGGTGCGTATGTCCGCCGTAGGCGTCCAGTTCAACGCCGGTCACTGCCGCCGTCGAGGTGGGTAATGTGGCGCTCGCGGTATAGCCAACCATGTCCGGATGGCTCGACAGGTAGCGACCGTAGAGCGCAATTCCATCGAACCCGAAGCCCAGCAGCGGCGGATGGCTTTGGCCAGCATAGTCGCGTAGGTTGTAGAGGCTCAGGCCATTACCCATTGCAGAGAACCCGTCAGCGTGGCAGTGGTAACCGAACCCCTGCCCGACATGGCAGCCGTGCATGTTCAGGCTGGACTCTTCCTGCGACGTGATGAGAATGTTGTTCAGCACCGGATAGATCGAGGTTCCA
>JAGWXN010000188.1 GCA_018969885.1 Betaproteobacteria bacterium
ACCAGCGCGAGCGACTCGCCCTCGGAAATCGAAAAGCCAAGCCCGCGAACGGCCTGCTCGCGCCCGGCCGCAGACGCAAAGCTCACGCTTAAATCGCGTACCTCCAGGAGCGGTTCGGGCGGACTCATCGGCGAAGCCTGGGATTGAGCGCGTCATTCAGCCCATCGCCCACCAGATTGAGCGCGAGCACGCTCAGCAGAATCGCAATGCCCGGCGCGGCGCTGAGATACCACGCGGTGCGCAGAAACTCGCGGCCCTCGCCCACCATCCGCCCCCAGGACACGATATTGGGGTCACTGAGCCCGAGAAACGATAGCGCCGACTCCATCAGGATGGCGGTCGCGACCAGTACCGAGGTGGTAACAATCACGGGGGGCGCCGCATTGGGAAGGATTTCATTGAAGATGATTCGCGCGTGCCCGTAGCCCTGTGCCCGCGCCGCGAGTACGAACTCGCGTTCACGAAGGCTACGGAATTCGGCACGAACCAGCCGGGCGATCACTGGCCAGGCGGCCAGGCCGATTGCAAACACCACCACAGTCGCCGATGGACGACCGATCGTGACCAGCACAATCACGAGCAGGAATGAGGGAACCGTTTGAAATAGCTCAGTGATCCGCACTGTCAGATCATCAAGCCAACCTCCAAAATACCCGCCCACCGCGCCCACTAGCACGCCGATCGCCACGCTCAGCACGGCTGCGATGAGCCCGACAACCAGCGAGATTCGCGCGCCATGAGCGATGCCGGCGAGCACATCCCGTCCCATCGAATCACTTCCCAGAGGATGCGCCCAGTCTTCGCCAGGCCAGAGGAGCGGCCGCGTGACCATCGCGAGCGGATCACCGGGATAGAGCCAGGGCGCAAGCAGCGCGAGCGCACCCACCAACGCAAGAAGCAACAAGCCCGTCATGGCGGCGGGATCGCGCAGAAACGCAGAGAGCGCCGGATGGCGTAACGCGAAGGGAGCACGCGTTTTCGGTAACCCGGCGTTTGCGATCATCGCGCGTCCACTCTGGGATCAAGCAGCAACTGCAAAAGATCCACCGCAAGATTGGCGGCCATCACGAGGAGTGAGCTCATGAGAAGAATGCCCAACAGCACGATGTGGTCGCGCGCCATGACCGATTCAAAGGCCAGCCGTCCCAGGCCCGGCCAGCCGAAAACCGACTCGATCACCACCGCGCCACCCAACATCGCGCCGACATGAAGCCCCGCCACGGTGGTAACCGGGATCAACGCATTCCTCAGTACATGGCGCATTGTTACGCGCCAGGGATGAAGCCCCTTGGCGTGTGCAGTCCGGACAAAATCGAGCCGGCTCACTTCGAGAAATGCGGCTCGAGTGAGCCGGGCAAAAATCGCCACATAAAAGGCGGCCATGGTGAGGGCGGGCAGCACCAGGTAGCGAGCACGATCGAGCATCCAGTCGAGCCCGTGCAGATCGGCACCAATGGTGGCCGTGCCGCCGGACGGCAGCCATCCAAGGGATACCGAAAACACCACGATCGCCATCAGCGCGAGCCAGAATCCGGGCGTGCTGTAAAGCACCAGTGCAAGGAGGCTCAGCAAGCGATCGGGCCAGCGGCCAGCCCAGACGCCCATCGCGGTGCCCATCAGCAAGCCGGTGATGAACGCGAACGTGAGTGCGGCACCCATCAGAAGGAGCGTATTTCCCAAACGTGAGGCGATGAGGTCAGAAACCGGAAGATTGAAACGGGGCGAATAGCCCAGGCTCAGCTGGGCGAGGTTGCCCAGATAGGTAAGGAGCTGCTGCAGTAGGGGCACATCAAGCCCGAAGCGCTCGCGCAACTGCGCCATCATCTCGGCGGTGGCCGAGCCCGATTCAGCGGCGAGCACCTGCGCCGCATCGCCGGGAACCGCCTGAAGCAGAAGGAAATTGAGCAGGACAATGCCCAGAACCGCAGGCAGCGCCTGAAGCAGGGTTCGACCGATGATGCGCAGGGCGGGAGGGGGGTTCATGTCGCTCAGGAATACCGGAAAGCGACGCGGTCCTGCGTAGCTGCCGAGAAAAAATTATACTGGTCGGCTTCCCTGGGAGAACAACATGCGCATTACCCGGCTCACCCGCCTGATCGGCCACGCCGGCCTGGTTGCAGTCACCGCCGGCCTCCTTGGCATCGCCTCGGCTCAGCCTCGTCACGGTGGAACGCTCAACTGGATCGTCAATCCCATCCCCACCTCGCTGGTGCCCATCAACACGTCGGCGGGGGGCAATACCGACATCGGCCCCAAAATTGTAGAGGGGCTCCTCACCTATGACATGGATCTGCGGCCAAAGCCGCTGCTCGCCACCGCCTGGAGCGTGAGCGCCGATGGCCTGCAGTACCGCTTCGAGCTGCGTCGTGGTGTCAAGTGGCACGACGGCAAAGACTTCACGTCCGCCGACGTGAGTTTTTCCATCAACACACTCAAGCAGTTTCACCCGCGCGGGCGGGGCACTTTTGCAAGCGTCACTGAGGTGCGGACACCCGACTCGCACACTGCGATCATCGTGCTCGACAAGCCTGCGCCGGCAATGCTCACCGCGCTTGCCTCAGCTGAATCACCCATCGTGCCGCGCCACCTGTACGAAGGCACCGACATTGCCACCAATAAGCACAACCGCGAGCCCATCGGCACTGGGCCCTTCCGCTTCAAAGAATGGGTGCAGGGCAGCCATGTGGTGCTCGAGCGCAACCCCGACTACTGGGATAAGCCCAAGCCCTACCTTGACCGTATCGTGGTCCGGTTCATTCCCGATCCGGTCGCGCGTGCCGCCGCGCTGGAATCGGGCGAAGTCGACCTGGGCAACGCAGTGATTCCGCTCTCTGAGGTCGCACGCTTTGGGAAACTGCCTCGCCTGGTGGTCGACTCCTCGCAATGGCCCTACTGGGGTAACCATCAGCAGGTGTACTTCAACCTCGATAGCCCGGTGGTAAAAGACATTAACGTTCGCCGTGCGATCGCGCAGGCAATCGACGTCAATGCCTACAACAATGTGGTGTGGTTTGGCTACGGCAAGGTTACCGGCTCGATCATCGGGCAGGCCATGACGCGCTATCACGATTCCTCGGTCCGTCATCAGTCCTTCGACCCCAAGGCCGCGGAAGCCGCACTCGACGCCGCCGGGCTGAAGCGTGGGGCGAACGGCGTTCGCTTTAAGCTCCGTCTGCTCTACAACCCGTTCCTCGAGCGCCGTACGGCTGATTTCATCCGCCAGTCGCTCGCCCGGATTGGCGTAGATGCTGAGATTGAGGCGTACGACTTTGCCACCTACACCCGCAAGGTGTACACCGAGCGCGCCTTCGACATGACCGCCGAAAGTCTTCTGAACCTGTTCGATCCCACGGTGGGTGTTCAGCGGGTGTTCTGGTCGAAGAACTTCAAGATCGGCCTGCCTTTCTCGAACGCAGCGCACTACCAAAACCCGGAGGCCGATCGCCTGCTCGAAGCGGCTGCGATTGAAACCGACGAGAAGCGCAGGCGCGATCTGTTCGTGAACCTTCAACGCGTTGTTGCCGCAGATATCCCCTCTATCGAATTCGGCGCCAACCCCAACATCACGATTGCCGCGCGCAAGGTGAAAAATTACTCCACCACGGCGGAAGGTGCACGGGGTAGCTTTGCCGACCTGTACCTCGAGCCATAAAGCCGTTCGCCCGCCGGAATCACAACCCGTGGCAGCGGACATTGACCGGACCCGTGCCTCACGCCTGATGGCTGAGCGCGGGCTGGACGCTTTGCTGCTCGCCAAACCCGAATCGTTTCGCTGGGCGACCGCGGCCCCCCCGGGGGTCGCAGCGTTCTTCCGGCGTGCGGGTGCTGCGCTGGCGCTGATTCCTTCGGATGTCGAGGCGCCCGTTGCAGCGGTCTGTACCGAGCTGTTCGGCCCGGCCACCCGTGCTGCCTTAGGTGAAGACAACGTCTTCACTCACCCCGACTGGGTTGAAACCGCCGACTTTCGTCCCTGGGACAACGCTACGCTGAGCGCTGCACAGGTCACCACGCTTTCGCACCATGCGGCGGGTCGTGAGCCAGGCTTCAGCCGACCCGCTGCTTACGACGCATCGGCGGCGTTTGCCGCGCTTTCACGACTCCTCAACTGCCGAGGATTGCGACGTGCCCGGATCGGACTTGACCTGGATTTCTGGCCCGCCGCCGATTTTGCCTGGCTGCAGCGCTCAGTCCAGGGGCCGTCTTGGTCCGACGCCGGGGAAACCGTCGCCATGATCAAGGCGGTGAAGTCAGCCCGCGAAATTGATTGTCTGCAACGCGCCGCGGCGCTGGCTGAGTCTGGCATGCACGCAGCGCTCGCCGCGGTCGTCCAGGGCATTCACCGCAACGACATCGCCGCGGCATGGCAGGCAGGTGTCCAGCAGCACGCCGCGCGCGCAGGTTGGAAACTCTCCGGCCAGTGGGAATACATCACGGTGGGACCACTCCCGTGGCAGGGCGGCGGTCAGATCACGCGGGGCGACGTGCTCAAGTTTGATGTGGGCTGTCTTGTCGATGGCTACAGTTCAGACAGCGGTCGCACCTATACGCTGGGGCAGGCTCGTCCACGCTCTGCGCAGATCATGGCCGCCCTCAGTGATGCTTTCGAGGCGGGCCTCGAACAGTTGCGTCCAGGGCGGCTCTTCAGCGATGTGCATGCGGCGGCTACGCGGGCCATGAAACGCGCCGGGTTCAACACCTTCAGCCGCGGCCATTGGGGGCACAGCCTGGGACACGACACCTTCTGCGAGGTGCCGCCCTTTATCGCCGCACAAGCCCACTTGCCCATCGAGCCGGGCATGGTCCTCGCGTTTGAAACGCCGTTTTATGCGGATGGCGAGGGGGGATTCATCATCGAAGACCAGTTTCTGATCACCGACCAGGGGCCGGTGCCCGCATGGTCGCTCCCGCGCGAACTCCGTGAGTTGCCGCACTAACCCCGACAGGAGAATTGAATGGACGCCTCCCACCCCGTGAGCGCTGAGGACGCGTTATCCACAGCACCGGTCACCTTCGGTCATAGAGGGACCTACGCTGCCCGGTGCTGTGGATAACGCTGCGGCGGTGGTAGATGGTTGAAGGTGGACCCTCACGGGCCGACGGCATCAAAGTGCCCAAGGTGGAAGATACGAAGATCTTCACAGGCAAACCGGAGGGTCCGAAATGAATGTTAGCAAAACGGTAGTTGGAATCGATATCGCGAAACGGGTGTTTCAGTTGCACTCGGTCGACGTGGAGACTGGAGAGATCGTGAGCCTGCAGCTCAAGCGCGAGCAGTTCCTCGAATACTTCGCCAACCGGCAAGCCTGCTTGATTGGCATGGAAGCCTGCGGCGGTGCGCAGCACTGGGCGAGGAAACTGATGGCGATGGGACACGAGGTGAAGCTGCTGCCCGGCAAGGCGGTCAAAGGGTTCGTGATGGGCAACAAAAACGACCGACAAGATGCCCGGGCGATCTGGACGGCGGTGCAGCAGCCGCACGTGAAGGCGGTTGCGCTCAAGACCGAGGAGCAGCAGGCGATCCTAGCGCTGCACCGCATGAGGAGCCAATTGGTCAAGTTCAGGACCGCCCAGACCAACGGGTTGCGGGGCCTGCTCACCGAATACGGCGAGGTGATGCCGCAGGGCAAGGCGGGCGTGCGCAAAGGGATTGCTCAAGCCCTGGCACGGTTGGCCGATCGATTGCCCGGAATGGTGATCGAGACGCTGCGCGAACAGTGGGCGCGCATCGAGAAGATGGATGAGGAAATCGCTACTATCGAGCAACGCATCAAGCACTGGCTCAAGCAGGACGATGCCTGCAAGCGCATCGCCGAAATTCCTGGCGTGGGGCCACTGACTGCCACGGCGGCGGTTGCGATGATGGGCGATCCGAAGGCTTTCAAGTCGGGGCGGGAGTTCGCGGCGTTTGCGGGTTTGGTGCCGCGACAAACGGGAACAGGCGGACGGGTCAGGCTGTTGGGCATCAGCAAACGGGGGGACACGTACCTGCGGACCTTGCTGATCCACGGTGCGAGATCGGTACTGACGCATGCCAAGGATCCAGGCCCGTGGGTGACCGAATTACGCCGGCGCCGGCCGCTCAATGTGGCGATCGCGGCACTGGCCAACAAGATGGCGCGAACGATCTGGGCGGTGCTTGCCCACGAGCGGACGTACCAAAAGGGGTTTGTGAGTCGACCCGCATAGGGAAGGCGCACAACACAAGCATATCAACCACTTTGAAAGGAGTGGCCGCCGTAAAGGTTGCGCAGGATCGATGAAAGTGTGATGGCAAACAGGTCAGACCGTGACCCGCCAAGCCTGTATGAGGGAAAGGACCTCGAGTCCTTCAGGAGAATGAGGCGCGGGTCAGCGGATTCCATCAGGGCCAGCAGTAAACCCAACTGCAAAACAGGCCGGATATAGAACTGCAGCCTATCTGTCCCAACACACCCAAAACGATCTTGGCAAACGGGAGGCGTCCATATAGAACCTCATGGACATGCCGGTACGCAAGCGGCCGCCGAATCCGGCCGGACTCGAGCCCTACTCACGTCCC
>JAGWXN010000189.1 GCA_018969885.1 Betaproteobacteria bacterium
TCATGCGCTCGGCCGAACTGCTGAGCCTCGATCACGCGGGGTTCGATGCCACCGAGGCACACGCGGGCGCAATTGCGCGCGCGTGCCGGCGCTTCTTCAGCCGCTGAGGCCTCAACGCAGCCGCTTCGCTCGACACACCAGCACTGGCCTGTAGCGACACCGGCCGCAGCCTCAAGTCTTCCTCTCCCCACAGGACACTCACATGGCTCCCATCCGGATCTGGCACCAAAGTTTCACCGACCTTACGGTCATGCCCATCTACCGCAAGACCCTCAGCGAACACGCGCAAGCCGTGATGGGGTCCGAGGCTGAGGTGCGGGTTCATGGTCTTCGGCCCGGCACCTATGCCGAGGCTTGTGCGCCCATTGCTGCGATCCGGCATCGCTGGGTCGCCGCCGTGCAGGAACTGCAGGTGGCAGACGCCGCGCTGGTGGCCGAGCGCGAGGGGTTCCATGCCATGGCCATTGGTTGCTTCTTCGACCCGGGCTTACGGGAAGCGCGCTCGCTGGTCGAGATTCCGGTGGTGTCGCTTGGCGAGAGCTGCGCGCTTGCCGCCTGCTCACTCGGCCGGCGTTTCGGCATGATCACGCTCTGCGCAGATCAATCGGCCGACTACTCCGACATGATTCACGCTTACGGGCTGGAGCGTCGGTTTGCCGGGGCGTTGGCGCTTGAGCCCGCGATTGACGAATTTGCGCTGGAAGCCGATGAAGATACCGCGCGCTCGATCGAAATACGGTTTGAAGAAGCCTGCGCGCGGATGGTCGCCCAGGGCGCCGACATCATCATTCCCGCCGATGGCGTGCTCAATGAATTTCTGGTGCGGCGCGGGCGGCTGAAGGCCCACGGCAACGTACCCGTAATGGACAGCCTGGGGGTCATGTTTCAACACGCCGCGTTCATGGTCCGGATTGCCCGCACCACCGGCGCGGGCGCAAGCCGCTTGCAGATGTATACCAAGCCGCCGGCCGACATGATCGCGCACGTTCGAGGCGCGGCGGGTCTTCGCCCACTGAGACACGATTTTTCAGGCGACCGCTGAGCGCGCACGGCGGAGCCTGCGGGGCGCCCCGCACCGTCAGCAGCTGAGCACAACCTTGCCGAAGAAGGCGCGCGATTCCACCAGCGCGTGCGCGCGTGCGGCTTCCTCGAGCGGAAACACCGTGTCGATCACCGGTGCAAGACGGCCCTGTGCGATCAGCCCCATCACTTCCCGAAGCTCGGCGATCGAGGCATTTTTGGATCCCACCAGCTTCAGCTGACGGCGAAAGAACGGGATGATGTCAAAGGGCACCACCTCGCCCCCGTGTCCGCCCACGGTCACCATCGTGCCGTCGATGCACAAACACGCGAGGCTTTCGGTGAAGAGGCTCCCACCTACATGCTCCATCACCAGGTCGACGCCGCGACCTGCTGTGATCGCCCTCACCTGCTCCGAAAATTTCGGCTCGGTGCGATAGTTGATCAGATGGTGAGCACCCAGCTCGCGGGCTCGCTCAAGCTTGTCGGCGCTGCCCGCTGTGGCGATGACGGTTGCACCCGCGAGCCGCGCGAGTTGCACTGCCGCGCTGCCAATGCCCGACCCTGCGGCCTGGATCAGCACGGTCTGGCCTGCGCGCAGTGCCCCGCGCGTGATCAGAACATGCCAGGCTGTGCCGAACGCGATCTGACTGGCGGCGGCCTGCTCAAACCCGACTGTGGCGGCGAGCGGGTTGAGGGTACTGATCGGCACCGTGACGTACTGCGCGTAACCCCCTGGCAGGTCCATGCCAAAGTAGCCGCCCTGCTCGCACAGGTTGTCACGACCACTGATGCAGAACTCACAGCGCCCGCAAGGCAGTCGACATGACACCCAGACGCGGTCACCCTCGCGCAGCGTGCCTGGCTGGAGCGGCGACCCGCCGCGCGCACTCGCCTCGAGCGGCCGCCCCAGGGCTGCGACCTCACCCGCGAACTCACGACCCAGAATATGGGGAAAGCGGATCGGGACCCGCGAGGTGCCGGCCCGAACATCGATATCGACATGATTCACGCCGGTGGCGCGCACGCGCACCAGCGCTTCGCCCGGCCCCGGGACCGGCGTCTTTGTTTCTTCGTAGACCAGTACGTCCGGGCCGCCGTGCTCGTGAAACCAGCTGACTTTCATGCGCATCCTGTGGATGATTGATCGGGCACCAGCGTGGTGCGAGCGTGATCCATTCGCGAGGATACGATCAAGCGCCCGGCGAACGAAACCGAGGCGATAAACCCCCCGCAGCCAGGGCCGCCTTGACATTTTGACGCAGCGCGGCGAGATTGCCGGCAGTTTTGCTAGCCACCCATAGGAGTTGTTCATGAAACCCAGCCTCCGCGTGATGCTGAAGTCTGTTGCTGCCGGCGCGATCGGCCTGTCGATCGCGGGCGCGGCTGTTGCCCAAGCGAAGTTCCAGCTTCGTTGGGGTCACTACCTGCCCGATGGCCCGTTCCTCCAGCTCGAAAAAGACTTCGCGGCCAATATCGAAAAACGCACCAACGGTCAGGTGAAAATCGACATCACCTTTGCCGAGGGGCTGGGTAAAGGCACCGAACTTCTCATGCTCACCGCGCGCGGCGGCATTGACATGACCGCCACCGCGCCGGGCTATAACCCGGATCAGCTGCGCTATTGGCGCGCCTTCCAGACGCCCCTGGTGTTCAACAACACCAAGCAGGTGATCGAGGTGCTCGAGAAAGTGGTCGAGGAGTTTCCGGTCTATCGCGGCGAAATGGACAAGATCGGCGTCGTGTGGCTGTTTCAGCAGCCCCTGGGCGAGTATTACCTGAGTGGCCCCTCGCCGGCTTGCGCCGCCATCGCCGACCTGAAGGGCAAGAAGGCGCGCAGCTTTGGGGCCGACATCCCCAAGGCCTTCACCGCCATCGGCGCGGTACCGGTTACGGTTCCGCCAGTGGGCGTGTACGAGGCCATCAAAACCGGCAACCTCGACTATTCGTTCATCAACCCGGGCAACATTCAGTCGCTCAAGTTGAATGAAGTGGCGAAGAACCACTGCGGTCCGGTCATGGCAATTTCGGGCCACAACATCACGATCAGTAAGCGCACCTGGGCACGCCTGCCTGCTGACATCCAGAAAATCTTCCTCGAGGAAGGCAAGGCCACTCAGCAGGCCTACATGAACTGGGTGACTGATTTTGAAACCAAGGCGGTTGCCAATATTCGTGCACAGGGTGGTAATGTCATACCCATCTCCGCGCCCGAGCTCACGAAGTGGCGCGCCGCTGCGCCTGACTTCCTTGCCGACTGGGAGAAGGCCACCGCCGCAGCCACGGGCGATGCCGAGACGCCCCGCAAAGTTGCAGCACGCTGGCGCGAACTGATCGGTAAGTGATCGATCGCTAGCGCTCGACCACCGCCCGTTCTGGCGGTGGTCGTTTTCTTTGGACGCCTTGAATGAAACATTTCAGACAGCTGGTGCAGACCACGGCGCTCGGGCTGCTACTCCTCGGTGCGGTCGGACTGATCCTGTCCATGGTCCTGGGATTTGCCGACGTTGTTGGCACCAAGTTTTTTGATTACCCGGTACCGGGAACGCTTGAATTCACCGAAAGCACCATGGTGCTGGTGGTGTTCGGTGCGCTCGCTTTCACACAATCGAAACGCGGCCATATCCGGGTCGAAATCTTCTACAACTTCGGTGGCCCTCGCACCCGGGCGTTGCTCGATGCCTTCACGCATCTGGTGGCGCTTGTTTATTTCGGACTTCTCTGCTGGCTGGGCTTTCAGGAAGCGATTTACAGCTGGGAAATCTCGGAGGCCTCCATGGGGACCATCCGCTTCCCGCTTTTCCCGGCTCGCGCGCTGCTTGCGGTCGGCACGGCGCTCCTTCTCCTGCAGCTGGTGATCGATATTTCCGGCGATCTTATGAGAGCGATCAATGGCGATGAGGGTGTCAGTACTCCCCCCCCGGACACCCAGGCATTTCAGTAAACGACGGCGCAGCGGCCGTCGCCTACCTTTTTCTACCAGGATCCCCCATGGCCATGTTCTCACCGGAAGTCACCGGCTACATCGTTGTCAGCGGCTTGTTGCTCGCGCTCATGATGGGCGCACACATTGGCGTGGCGCTGGGTCTCGCAGGATTTGCCGGCATCTATCTCTCGGTGGGGCCCGATGCGGCCTTTGCCCAACTCACCGCGATTCCGTTCGGCACGACCAATTCATTCGCGCTCGCCGTGATCCCGCTCTTCATCCTGATGGGATCCTTCGCAACCGTCTCGGGCATCACCACTGAATTGTTCCGGATGGCCTACGTGTGGCTGGGCTCGCTGCGTGGCGGGCTTGCAATGGCAACCGTCATGTCTTCAGCCGCGTTCGGCGCAGCCTCGGGCTCCACCATCGTGAATGCCGCGGTCTTCACCCGCATGGCCATGCCCGAGATGGCGCGCTTTGGTTACGACGTTCGCCTGAACGCGGGCTGTATCGCCGCAGCGGGCACGTTGGCTGCCCTCATTCCGCCCAGCATCCTGATGGTGGTTTATGCGGTCATCACCGAGCAATCGATCGGTAAGCTCCTGATTGCGGGCATCGTGCCTGGCATTCTGACGGCGGTCATCTATTGCACCGGAATCTACATCCTCGCGCGTGCACGCCCCGACCTGGCACCGCTTGCCAACCTTCAGTTCACCTGGACCCAGCGCTTCGAGGCGCTCAAGGGCGTCTGGGGCATTTTGATTCTGTTCATTCTGATTGTGGGTGGCATTTATGGCGGCTATTTCCCCGCCACCTACGCCGGCGCGGTCGGCGCATTCGGCGCCTTCCTGATCGCACTCTCAAAGCGTCGTATCACCGGCAAGGCCATGTCGGAGGTTCTGAAAGAAGCTGCGGTGACCACCTCAGTCATCTTCATCATCGTGATCGGCGGCATTCTCTTTGCGCGCTTTCTCACCTATTCAGGACTGGTCACCACGATTTCCAAGACCATTCTCTCGCTGGGCGGCTCGAAGTACATGTACCTGCTGGGTTTCATCGTGCTGTTCACCATCCTGGGCTGCTTCATCGAGCCGATCGCCATCATGGTGATGACGCTTCCCATCATGTTCCCGGTCATGAAAGAAGCCGGGTTCGACCCCATCTGGCTCGGCGTCGTCGCCGTCAAGCTTGCCGAGATCGGGGTGCTCACGCCACCCGTTGGGCTCAATGTCTTTGTCGTCAAGAGTTCGTCGCCCATACCGGTCACCTTGGGCCAGGTTTTCGCAGGCGTCACACCCTTTATCGTGCTCGATTTTCTGTCGCTGGGGCTCTACGTGATCTTCCCTGAAATGATCACCTGGCTCCCGAATCTGATGTCGCCCAACTAAGGGTCAGACGATCGCAGGCGAATGCACGATTTCGCTATCCGGAATTCGATACAGGACCTTTCTCATGCCGATTGAAGTTTTTCGTGGACAGACCTTTGCCTCGCGCGTTCAGGTGCTCATCATCGGAGCGGGTGCCTGCGGCACGATCGCCGGCCTGGCGGCCACCGAGCGCGGTGCTGAGGTGCTGATTCTCGAGCGCGATGCCAAGCCTTCCGGAAGCACTGCGCTGTCGGGCGGCCAGATTCCGGCCGCGGGCACGCGTTTTCAGCGTGAGGCCGGTCTGATGGATGACACGCCCGACCTGCTGTTTCAGGATATCGTCAACAAGGCGCACGGCGAGTGCGACCACGCCATCGCACGGCTCATGGCGGAAGAATCGGGCAACACGGTGACGTGGCTGATCGACCGGCACCGTATACCGCTTGCGCCAGTGCTCGACTTTCAATACCCCGGTCATAGCCGGCCACATATGCACGCCACGCCGCGGCGACTCGGCGACGAGTTGCATACCGCGCTGCTCGCGGCAATCGATCGCGAGGGCGTACCGATCGCCACGTCGGCGCAGGTTACCGACCTGTTTGCTGATGACAAAGGTGTGATCCACGGTGTACGGGTGCAGCGCCCCGATGGTTCGATCGAGGAAATCGGCTGCGACGCCTTGATCCTTGCCTGTAATGGCTATGGCGGCAACCGCGACATGCTTGCGCGCTACATTCCCGAGGGCGCCGATCTTTTTTACGAGGGTCATGTCGGCAATCAGGGGGATGCGGTGCGCTGGGGTGAGGCGATGGGCGCATCGGTGCGCGACATGGGCTCGTTCCAGGGTCACGGCGCGGTCGCATGGCCTGCAGCCACCCACCTCAGCTGGCCCACCATCACCGAGGGCGGTTTTCATGTGAACCGGAGCGGAAAGCGCTTCTCAAACGAAAATTCCGGCTACTCAGAGCAGGCGCTTCATGTGCACCGGCAGCCTGAAAAATTCGCCTGGGCAATCTGGGATCAGCGTGGGGAAACCATCGCGTATCGGCAGGAAAGCCATGTGAAGGCGGTGGAATCGGGTTGCGTGAAGCGCTGTGACAGCATCGCCGATATCGCCCGCGTGACCGGGTGTGACCTCGCCGTGATTGAGGCAACTTTTGCCGAGGTGGCGGCCTGCGCA
>JAGWXN010000190.1 GCA_018969885.1 Betaproteobacteria bacterium
CAAAGACCAGCATGATTACGAAGAAGGGGAGCGCCGCCCGCGACACAAAGCCAAGGTCACGCCCAGACATCATCTGCATGATGAAGAGGTTGAGCCCCACCGGGGGTGTGACCATGGACATTTCCACCATCAGAACCATGAATACACCGAACCAGATCAGGTCGATGCCGGCAGCCTGAACGGTGGGCAGCAGGAGCGAACTCGCCAAGACCACGATCGATACGCCATCGAGGAAGCAACCCAGAATGGCAAACAAGATCGTGAGTGCCAGCAGCAGGCCATTAGGCGAAAGTTCGAAGGAATCGATGAATTTCGCGATTTCGTGCGGCAAGCCGGTGAAGTCGACTGCGGCCGACAGGAACATCGACCCCATGATGATGAAGGCGATCATGCAGGAAGTGCGGACGGCCTCGCGAATGCTTTCAATGAATGTGGCCCAAGTGAGCGTGCCGGAGACCGCTGAAAGAATAAGGGCGCCCGCCACACCCAGCGCGGCGGATTCGGTGGGGGTGGCAATGCCCGTGTAAATTGACCCGATCACGAGCGCGATAAGGAGCACCACCGGAATCAGATGACGGCTGCTCCTCAGCTTTTCGATCAGTTTTGACGAGGGTTCAGCGGGCGGCATTTGCTTCGAGTGGGTGAGCGCCCAGACCATCAGATAGCCCATGAAAAGCAGCATGAGTGCGATGCCCGGGATGATGCCCGCGGCAAACAGCTTGGCTATCGAGACTTCGGCCGACACGCCGTACACAATGAATGTGATGGATGGCGGGATCATGATGCCGAGGGTGCCCGCACTGGTGAGGGCGCCCATGCTCACTTCTGCCGGGTAGCCGCGTCGTTGGAGTTCAGGCAGCGAGATTCGTCCAATCGTGGCCATGGTGGCGGCAGATGACCCGCAGGCGGCGGCGAAGATACCGCAGCCCAGTACGTTCACATGAAGCAGTCGCCCGGGCAGCCAACCCAGCCAGGGGGCGAGTCCCCGAAACATTTCTTCGCTCAGTCGGCTGCGAAACAAGATCTCGCCCATCCAGATGAAAACCGGCAGTGCGGTGAGCGTCCAGCTTGCACTGCTGCCCCAGATCGTGGTGGCCATGATGCTGCCAGCTGGTGACGTAGTGCCCGCAAAAAATACGAAGAGGCCGGTTCCCAGGAGCGCCACGGCGATCCATAGTCCGCTGCCCAGCAGCAGCAGCAGAACCAGCAGGACGAGCATGGCAAACTGCCCTGGATCCATGGCGGTCAGACCGTGGACGGCTGATCGCCGCCGCGTGGGTAGAGCGTGGATTCATCGATCAGGTGACAGACCAGGCTGTCGATCAGGCTCACCCAGAGCGCCAGCACCCCTAGCGCCATCCAGAGCTGAGGAATCCATAGCGGAATGGCAATCACGCCCTGTCCCATTTCATTGAACTGCCAGGAGTCCCACACCATCGCGCAGGTCCACCAGCAAAAATAACCGATGACGAGGCTTGCGACCGCCAGACAGCCCCGCTCAACCCAGCGTTGCGCTGCCGGAGCCAGTCGGTCAAGGATCAGCGCAACCCGGATATGGCCACCGGTATTGAGTGTGTAGGCGAGGCCAAGGAACGACGATGCGGCCATGGAGTAGCCGGCGATTTCAGCTGTCCAGGACACGACCACGCCCGCTGCACGGGCGCCGATCTGAAGCAGAACGCAGGCAACGATACCAACCAGCGCGAGGCCCGATAGAACGCCGCACCCAATGTAAAAACTGTTCAGAAGCCTGCGCATGAGGCGATGCCCTCCGGCTTAAATTAACGACGGCCCGCCAGGTATTCCTTCAGCACGGCCGAGCCGTCGGGACCAGCGCGCTTTTCCCAATCCTGGGCGAGCCGATCACCGACCTTGCGCAGGTCGGCCACGAAGGCGGCGTCGGGGGTGAGGATTGTCATGCCTTCCTTGATCAGGCGTGCCTTGGTTTCCTCACCCTCGCGTTTACTCCAGTCCCAGCCGCGCTTTTCCGCATTGGCCGATGCGGTGAGGATGACCTGCTGAAGCTCTGCAGGCAGGGCCTTGAAGGTGGCGGTGTTGATGATGATGGTGTCTTTGGAGTGAGCGGCCTGAAAGTCGATAAAGAACTTGGCGTAGTCCCAGGCTTGGGTGGCAACTGCTGTGGTGGAGGACGTGAGCGTGGCATCGACGATGCCAACGGTAAATGCCTGACTCAGTTCCGAAGCCTGCAGTACGGTAGGGGTGGCACCCACGAGCTCGGCGAAGCGCGAAGCGGCCGGGCCCCAGCTGCGGTGTTTCATGCCTTTGAAGTCTTCAATTTTTGTGACCGCCTTCTTGCTGACCATGCCCATACCGGGGAAGGGCACGGTATAGAGGATGGTGATGCCCTGTGCGTTCAGACGCTTGTCGAGGTGGGGCTTGGAAAGCTTCCACAGGCGGGCGGCCGATTCATAGCCGCTATCCAGGAACAGGATGCCGTCGATATCGAAAAATGCGTATTCATTGCCGTAGGCGGGCAGGTTGGTTTCCGCGATCGGCACCTGCCCGGTTTGAACGGCACGCTTGATTTCTGGCAGCTTGAAGAGCGAGCCGTTCGAGTGCACGGTGATGTCGATACGGCCGTTCGACGCAGCCTTGACTTCGTCGGCGAACATCCGGGTGTTCTTGGTGTGAAAACTGCCATCGGCGTACGGCGTTGGCATATTCCACTTGTACACCTGCTGGGCGCAGGCCGGACCCGAGGCCAGCGCAAGCGCACCAGCCAGAACATGAAACAGCGAGCAGCGTTTGATCCGATTCATTGGGGCGGCCTCCGCAATTGAGGTTTGGTTCAGAGTTCGTTGAACCAGACCACTTCGTCAAAAAATTTATTCGGTTTGGTAAAGAAGGAAATCGACAGGCAGCCGTTGGGTGCGTGCGCAATGTGCGTATTGCCACCGGGGCGCCAGACAAAATTGCCGGCGGTGGCCGACCCCTGCTCGTCATCGAGACTGCCCTCGAGGATGTAGGTCTGCTCGATTTCGGTATGGGTGTGGAGCGGGATAGTGGACCCCGGCTCCATTTTGGACAGGACGGTCAGCATGCCGCTTTCGTCCTGGTAAAGAATTTTTACTTGAACTCCAGGAAACTTGGAGGGCTTCCACGGCATGTTCAGTACGTCGACGAAGGTGGAGCGTGGCGTGGCGATGATTTCTTCGTGGGTGGGTCGGCGTTTCTGTGAAACCAGGGCTTCAGCCATGACTGTCTCCCAGAGAGGGGTGGATGGATGTCGCACTGTACACACCGATCGTGCGGGGCTGCAACGCCCGTGTTCGATTCCTGAAAGAAACGATTCGCGCAGTGCCGCGGGCGCTCCGGCTATAGTCAGTGCCCGGGGGCAATCGGAACTTTTGTGAGCCGTGGTTCGCAATTAACCCTGAATGGAGATCACTGAGTGATGCAGAGCGGACACTCCGACGCGCGGTTTCCTGAGGTTCGAACCGAGCTGGTGTATGGCGAGCGGCTGGTGCGGTGCTTCAAAGATCGGCCCGGTTCGCTTTTCGGGATGTTTGAGCAGGCGGTCAGACGTTCGCCGCAGGGCGTGGCCCTGGTGTGCGACAACCGACGACTCACATATCGTGAGCTCGATCATGAGGTCTCGGCGGCCGCCCGGGCGTTGCAGAATTCCGGGGTCGTCTGTGGCGACCGGGTTGCGCTCCTTCTTGGGAACCGGATCGAGTTTGTGGTGCTGCTGTTCGCTGCCGCGCGCGTTGGCGCCATCGTGGTGCCGCTCAGTGCGCGGGAGGTCAGGCCGGGCATCGCTTATGCACTTGGCCAATGCGGAGCGCGCCTGCTGGTGCACGAACGCGAGCTGTCAGATCAGGTGCCCGACGATAGCGAACTGCCAGCGCCGCTTGCGCGGATCTGGGTGAGCGATACGCAGGGCGCCGACGATGCCAGCAACCCGACCGCCTGGCTGGGCTGGCTGAACGCTGCGGCGGGCGCGCCCCTGGCGGGACCCGCACAGCCCGCCGAGTTCGATACGGCCGCCATTCTCTACACGTCGGGAACGACAGGGCGACCCAAGGGCGCAATGCTCACCCACCTGGGGCTGGTGCACTCGGCGCTTCATTTTGTCCATGCCATGTCGCTGGGTCCGCGTGACACCTCAGTGGCCACGGTGCCGCTCAGCCATGTCACCGGGCTGGTTGCGCTCATCGCCACCATGGTGATGGCAGCGGGCAAACTGGTCGTGATGCCGTCGTTTCGCGCGGCGGCGTTTATTGCGCTTGCGCAGTCTGAACGCATGACGCACACGCTGATGGTGCCTGCCATGTACAAGCTCTGCCTGATGGCCCCGGAGTTCGCGCAGGCCGATCTCTCAGCGTGGCGGGTGGGCGCCTATGGTGGCGCGCCGATGCCCGAGGCAACCATTGCCGAGCTCACCGGTCGCATGCCGCAGCTCATGCTCATGAACTGCTACGGTTCCACCGAGACCACCTCGCCCGCCACGCTGATGCCGCCCGGGCAGAACGCAGGCCGGATCGATAGCGTCGGTTGCCCGTTGCCCTGCGCCGATATTCGTGTGATGAATGATGACGGTCGAGAGTGCGAGGCCGGCGAACTGGGCGAGATCTGGATCGGCGGCCCCATGGTCATCCCCGGCTACTGGAATCAGCCAGAGGCCACCCGGGCTTCGTTCGCGGGCGGCTTCTGGCGATCCGGAGATCTGGGATGGGTTGACGCTCAGGGTTATCTGCGGGTGGTCGATCGGATCAAGGACATGATCAACCGGGGCGGCTACAAGGTGTTCACGATCGAGGTCGAGAACGTGCTCTATGAACACGAGCGGGTGATCGAGTGCGCGGTGGTGCCGGTACCCTGCCCAGTTCTGGGTGAGCGCGTGCAGGCGGTGGTTTATGCCCGTGGCGGATCGGCGGAAGCGGTGCAACTGAGTCGCGAACTGAGCGAGCACTGCGCCGCGCGATTGGCCGACTACAAGACGCCAGAGCGTTTCATCGTGGTGGATCAGCCCTTGCCGCGAAACGCCAATGGCAAACTCCTCAAACGCCAGATTCGGGAGGCCGTTCTCCATGACCACCGGTAGCCGGTATGACACGTTGGAGGCGCTGCGCGCCGCTGTGGGCACCGAGGCTTTTGTCTCCGACTGGGTACTGATCGATCAGCACCGTATCAATCTTTTTGCCGAGGCGACCGATGACCCGCAGTGGATTCATGTCGATACCGAGCGGGCGGCGCGCGAGTCGCCCTTCGGCGGCACGATCGCTCATGGGTTCCTCACGCTTTCCCTACTCGGTCGCTTTTATGATCGGCATCTGGCGTTGCCGTTTTGTGCGATGGGCATCAACTATGGACTGAATCGGGTTCGCTTTACCCGCCCGGTTCGCGCGGGACAGCGGGTGCGCGGCCGCTTTCTGCTGTCGTCGCTTGAGGACATCGCGGGTGGGATCCAGATGTCGTTTACCGTCACCATCGAAATCGACGGCGAGGACAAACCCGCCTGTGTGGCGGAGTCCCTTGTCCGACAGTATTTTCCAGCCTCTGTCTGAGTGGAGATCCTGATGCAGACTGAACAACCGCGGGTGGCGATTGTGAGTGGGGCGGCTGGCACTGTGGGTGCAGCCTGCGCGCGGATGCTGGCGCAGCGTGGCTATCGGCTCGCGCTTCACTATGCGAGGCGCGCTGACGCGGCCGAGCAGGTCGCTGATGCGTGTCGCGCGATCGGTGCCGAGTGCCTGACCGTCGCAGGTGATCTGGCGAGTGATGCCGACTGTCGCCGGGTCGTGGAGTCGGCGTTTGCACGGTGGGGCCGGGTGGACGCACTCGCCAATTGCGCGGGTACCACAGTGTTTCTGCCGATGGCGCGCATTGATGAGGCCGATGATGAGGCGTTTCTTCAGGTTTTTCAGGTGAACGCCTTAGGGCCCTTCAAGATGTCACGCGCGGCGGCAAAGCGCATGCAGACTGATTCCGCCATCGTGAATGTGTCGTCGATCGCGGGCGAAAGCGGACGCGGTAGCTCCTATGCCTATGTGGCCTCGAAGGCGGCGCTGAACGCACTGACCCTGAGCCTCGCCCGATCGCTGGGGCCGAAGGTGAGGGTCAATGCAGTATTGCCCGGAATGATTGATGGCCGTTGGATGCGAGAGGGGCTGGGCGAGGCATCGTTTGAGCGCGTTCGGCAGGATTTTTCCTCGCTCTCGGCACTCGAAAAAATCTGCCAGCCCGAGGATATTGCGCGGGCGATCGTCTGGCTGCTTGAGCCCGGGTCGGTGGTGACCGGGCAGCTGATCCGCGTGGATGCCGGCTATACGCTCGGTCGCGATCGCAACCAGAGCAGCTAGCGCGCCGCCCGGTCCCGTCTAAATAGGGGCGAGCGCGAGCGCCTGTCGCCTGCGTTCGAGCGCCGCGCCCTGCGCATCGGCGAGCGATGCGGCAAGGAGCGAAGCCAGGGCGTCGGCGCCATCAGGGCGATCTTGTAATT
>JAGWXN010000191.1 GCA_018969885.1 Betaproteobacteria bacterium
GCGGCTGCGACATGCTCGCGCTCAGGCGTCATCAGGTGATTGGCGCGGGCGTGGCCCGTACCTTTCAGAATATCGAGCTCTTTGAGGGCGCAAGCGTGCTCGATAACCTGATGCTGGGGCGGCATCGGTTTCCTCAGGGCAGCTTTCTCGCCCAGTGGTTCCGGCCGCCTTCAGTCGCTCGCGCCGAGGCGGCCTCGCGTGAGCGCATCGAAGACATCATCGAACTGCTTGATCTCGCGGCCTGGCGGCATGCGGCGGTGGCGGGGCTACCCTATGGCGTGCGCAAGGTGGTGGAGCTCGCGCGCGCCCTGGCTGCCGAACCCGCGCTGCTGCTCCTCGATGAACCCGCCTCCGGGCTCAACCCGGAAGAAACCCGCGACCTCTCGTTCTGGATCGACGACATCCGTCACGATCTGGGCATCACGGTGGTGATGGTCGAGCATGACATGTCGCTGGTGGCGCGCGCGGCAGATCGCGTGCTCTGCATGAACCAGGGCGCTGCGCTTGCGCTGGGTACGCCCGCCGAGGTGCAATCCGACCCGCGGGTGGTCGCCGCCTATCTGGGGGCCTGATCGTGGCAGAGCCGCTCCTGTCAGTGCGCAACCTTGAAACCTGGTATGGGCCGGTCGCTGCGATCCGTGGCGTCTCGCTCGATGTGCTGGCAGGCGGCTTCGTGACCGTGCTGGGCGCGAACGGTGCGGGCAAGACCACGCTCCTCAACACCATTGCGGGTGTGATTGATCCTTTCAAAGGCAATGTCCGGTTTCAGGGGCGTGACATCACCGCGCTGGATCCTGACGAGGTCGCGCGTCGGGGCGCAGTGCTGGTGCCTGAAGGCCGGCAGGTGTTTCCCTTTCTCACGGTGCAGCAGAATCTCGAGACGGGCCGGTTCGCCCGCGCTGGGCGCGAGGGCGTGGGCGATGAGCTCGCGCGGATTCACCGCTGGTTTCCGCGCCTGCGCGAGCGGGCGCAGCAGCATGCAGGGCTTTTGTCGGGTGGCGAGCAGCAGATGCTTGCGATCGGGCGCGCGCTGATGGCAAGGCCCTCGCTCCTGCTGCTCGATGAGCCCTCACTCGGGCTCTCGCCGCTGCTGACGCGCGAGATTTTTTCGATTCTTACCCAGATCAATGCCGAGCTCGGTACCGCCATCCTGGTGGTCGAACAGAACGCGGCGATCGCGCTCGCCACCGCGCGGCATGGCTACATCATGGAATTGGGCCGGATCGTGGCTGATGATCCATGCCAGGCCCTGATGGCCAAAGATGACGTCCGCGAGTTTTATCTCGGCATGGGAGGGGGCGCCGCGAGCGAGCGCACTCATCAGCAGCGCTGGAAGCGCAGGAAAACCTGGCGATGACGGCGCCCGATTCCCGGTTCCCGGAAGGCGCTTTCCCGGTGCGTGATCCGGGCTGGCTCGCTACGCATGCGATCCATACCTGGCCGCAGATGTTGCGAAGGCGTGCAGCGCAGTGGGGCGGGCGCCCAGCGCTGCGGCACAAGCTGCGCGGCCTCTGGCACACCTGGACCTGGGCAATGTACTGGGAGCAGGTGCGTGCGACCGCCCATGCGCTGGCTGCGCGCGGGCTTCGTCGCGGGGCGGTGGTAAGTGTGCTCGCAGAGAACCGTCCTGAATGGCTGTTCGTCGATCTGGGCGCGCAGGCGCTGGGCGTGATCACCAACGGCATCTATCCCACCTCCTCGCCCGAGCAGATCGCCTATTTTCTGAATGACTCGGGTACCGAACTGCTGGTGGTGGAAAATCAGGAGCAGTTTGACAAGGCGTGGTCGATACGCAATCAGTGCCCCGCGCTCCGTACCCTCGTTGTGATCGACCTGCGCGGACTGCGTGCGCTCGATCTCGAGGGCGTGATCGGCTGGGAAACCTTTCTTGGGGAGGGCCGCCAGAAGATCGACGCGGATGCGTCAGCGTTCGAGCGCGAAGTCGAGGCTGGCTCTGAAGACGACATTGCGTTTCTGGTTTACACCTCAGGCACCACCGGGCCGCCCAAGGGCGCGATGATCTCTCAGCGCAACCTCATGTTCCAGCTCGAGGCGGCGCCGCAATATCTCGAGGTGGGGCCTGGCGACCGCGGCCTGTCGTTTCTGCCGCTCTGTCATATTGCCGAGCGATTGAATACCGTGGGTAACCCGCTCGCCATGGGGCATGTGATGCATTTTCCGGAGCACGCCGGCACGGTGTTCAACGACCTGCGCGAGGTCTCTCCCCATCTGGTGTTCGGCCCGCCGAGGTTCTGGGAGAAGATGCATTCGCAGGTTCGGCTCGCGCTCGACGACGCGCCGGGCTGGATCCGTTCGCTTGCCGACCGGGGCGTTGCTGCCAGCCTGCGCAGGGTCGATGCGCGTCTTCGGGAGCAACCGCTATCGGCCTGGAGCCGGGGCGGAGAGGCTGTGCGCGCTGCGCTGTTATGGCCCAATTTACTGAGCTTCATGGGGCTCAAAGATCTGCGTACTGCCATCACCGGCGCGGCGCCCGTGCCTCCCGATCTGCTGCGCTGGTACATGGCAATCGGTGTGGTGCTGAGGGAAGCCTACGGCCTGACGGAAACCTGTGGCTTCTGCACGGCCAACCCGCGGGGCGCGGTTCGTCTGGGCTATGCAGGCCTGCGGGCCCGCGGTACCGAAGTGAAGATCGGCGCCAACGATGAAGTGCTGGTGCGCGGCCCCAATGTCTTTGCAGGGTATTGGGGACGAGCCGAGCAGACCCGCGAAGCGATTGACGCTGAGGGCTGGTTGCACACCGGTGACTGCGGCGAAATGGATGCTGACGGTTACCTGCGGATCCGTGATCGCATCAAAGACATCCTGATTACCTCGGGCGGCAAGAACATCAACCCAAGCGAAATCGAAAACCGCCTCAAGTTCAATCCCTACATCGCCGATGCGGTGGTGATCGGTGAGGCGCGTCCGTATCTCACCTGCCTGGTGATGATCGATGCCGATAACGTCGCCCGGTATGCGCAGGATCGCCAGATTCCGTTTACCGACTTCGCCAGCCTCACCCGTACCGCCGAGGTGGTCGAACTGGTGGCGCGCCAGATCGAGGAGGTCAACACAGGGCTTGCCCGGGTGGAGACCATCAAACAGTTCCGGATCCTGTCGCAACTCCTGAGCCCCGAGGATGAAGAGCTCACCCCCACCATGAAGCTCAAGCGCAAGGTGCTGGCCCGCAAATATGCCGACCTGATTGAGGCGATGTATTCCGGATGACGGGCTGGCCGAGAGCGCCCTCGGTGACGCCTTCGATCAGCCGTCGTACACTCGCGCTCGTTGCTCATTACAGACCCACAACGGAGACAGCCATGACGACAAGACGACAAATCCTGGCCGCCGCGGCGGCCGCAGCCGGTTCAACGCTGGCATCGTCCGCCCGCGCAGGCGGTGTGACCGACAAGGAAATCCTGATCGGCACCCATCTTGATTTGTCGGGCCCGGTCGCGGCGGGCATGCCGCACCTGCGCAATGGCACGCAGATGCGGATTGACGAAATCAACGAGGCGGGCGGTATTCATGGCCGTCGCCTGCGGCTGATCGTGGAGGATAACGGCAGCCAGCCTCAGATGGCGGTGCGAGCGGTCGACAAACTGCTCCGAAGCGATGACGTGTTTGCCGTGGTGAATGCCTTCGGTTCGGGCACCAACGCCGCAACAGTCAAGCGCATCGGTGATGCGGGGGTGCTTAATTTCGCGCCCTGGGGCGCGTCGGCGGTGCTGCAGAAAGTCTCCGGCAATCACCCATTGCTATTCACCACCGTGCCCAACTATCACATCACGATGGATAAGGGCGTGAACTGGGCCATTCGCAAATTCGGCGCAAAGCGCGTGGGCTACATCTATCAGGAAGGTCCTCTCGGCGAGCTGATGGGCTCGGGCGTCAAATCCGCCGTGAAGGCCAACAGCCTTGAGCTGGTGGCGGAGGCGGCCTACAAGCCTGGTGACATCGATTTTTCATCGCAGGTGGCCCGCATGCGTGCCGCCAACACCGACCTGATCGTGATTGCCACCATCACCCGTGAAACAGTGGGCATCATGTCCGAGGTGAAGAAGCTCGGCTGGAACAATGTGTCGGTACTGACGGGCTCCCCCGGGCGCACAGGAATCGTGCTGCAACTTGGCAAGGACAACGTTCAGGGCCTCTACGGGGTGGGCAGCTGGAAGGCCGGTACCGATGCGCCCGAGGCGGCATCCTGGAAGGCGTCATTCAAGAAGCGCTTCAACAACATGGAGCCCGATGAGAATGCGCTCCTCGCCTATGCGTATGCCGACTGGCTGTTCAAAGCCGTTGCCGCAACCGGGCGCGACCTGAATGCGGAAAAAGTGGCCCGCACGCTCCAGTCGATGGAGTACACCGATAACGGTCTTATTTTTTACAAGCCAGTTCGCTTCAAGGCAAACCACATCACGCCCGAGCCGGTCCAGGTCGATCAGGCGCAGGGCGGTAAATGGGTACCCGCCGGAGATCTGGTCGATTAGGACATGTCAATGACTCAGCCCCATCTTCAGCACTCGCTTCGCGTTCATCAGTTTCATGGCCTGCAGCCTGGGCCCAGGCTGATCGTGCTGGGTGCCGTACACGGCAACGAACTCGCCGGCGTTCGAGCGATCGAGCGGGTGATCGCAGAACTGGACGCAGGCGCGCTGCGAATTCTGCGGGGCTGCCTCACGCTGGTTCCCATCACCAATCCGCTTGCGCATCAGCTTGTCACCCGATCCGGCGATCGCAATCTGAATCGAAACCTGCGGCCCACTGCGGTACCGCAGGATTTTGAAGACCGGATTGGCAATGTGCTGTGCCCGCTCCTTGCCGCGCATGATGCGCTGCTCGATCTGCACTCCTTCAATAGTCAGGGGGAGCCGTTTGCGCTCATCGGGCCCGATAACAACACCGGTGTGCTCGAGCCCTTTGCTCATGCGGTAGAGGAGGCAAAACTCGCGCGTCATCTCGGGCCCAATCGGATCGTCGAAGGCTGGATGAGCGCCTATGAGCAGGGTGTTTCCCGCCGGCGCGAACGAAGCCGGCGCAGTGGCGTCACCCTGGATACCGATGCGAGCTATGGGGTGGGCACCACCGAGTACATGCGCTCGCAGGGCGGCTGGGCGGTCACACTCGAGTGTGGCCAGCACGCCGATCCGAATGCGCCCGCGGTGGGTCATCGCGCCATCCGCCAGGCGATCGCCATGCTGGGCCTCGCAGATCTGGCGCTCGAACCGCCACCCGCATCGCACGAACTGCTGCGGCTGGTTGAGGTCACCGATCGACTTCATCCTGATGACCACTTCGTTCGCGAGTGGGTGAGCTTTGATCCGGTCTGGAAAGACGAACCGATCGGTATTCGCCACGATGGTACCGTGGTGCGCTCCCCAGGCGATGGCCGCATTGTCTTTCCCAACGTCAAGGCCGAACCCGGCTTCGAATGGTTTTATTTTGCCCAGCGAAGCCCGCGCTCGCTCGGCTGATCGGACAGGGGCTCCCCGATGCAGACCTTCACCAATCGCGATGGACTCTCGATTGCCTGGCAGCTCGACAGTTTCGCTGCCCCCTGGACGACACCTGACACCGTGTTGCTGCTCCATGCGGCAATGGGATCATCGCAGCGCTGGTTTCGCTGGATGCCGCGTCTTGCCGCGCGCTATCGCGTGCTGCGGATGGATCTGCGCGGTCATGGCGAGTCACAGATTCCTTCGCCCGACCAGGCGTTCTCGCTAGCCCACCTCGTGGGCGATGTGCTTGAGCTTCTCGAGCGCCAGGCGCCAGGCGCGGTGCATGTGGTGGGTAATTCCGCCGGGGGCTATGTGGCGCAGCGCCTGGCCATCGAGCACCCCGAGCGTGTGAAGACGCTTGCGCTCTACGGCTCCACGCCCGGGCTCAAGCAGAGCCATGCCCCCACCTGGATTCCGAAGATCGCAGAACGCGGCCTGCGCCGGTTCCTCGCTGAAACGATCGAGGAGCGGTTTGACGAGCGGGCCGATCCTGCGCTGGTTGAGTGGTTCATTGGTCAGGCGGGATCGAATGACCCCGCTTTCATTGCACGCTTCGTCACCCATATGTGCACCCATGATTTTCTGGATGACCTGGTGGCGGTCCGTGCTCCCACGCTGATCGTGGCTGCCGGCCGTGAGAAAATCGGCCACGCGAGTACCTATCCCGAGATGCAGAAGCGGATTGCAGGCAGTGAACTCCGGACGGTTGACACGGCGGCTCACAACATCTGCGACGGCTACGCCGACCTGTGTCTCGATCTTCTGCTCGATTTTCTCGACCGAAACGCCGCGCTTTCCGGCGATAGCGGTCAGGCCCGATCTTGAGGAGTCAGACGGTGATGAAGCCGATTGCCCGTTCCAATCCGATGCGTCGCCGCCTGCTGGCGGGGCTTGGCGGTACCGCGCTATGCGCTAGCGGCGCTGTTCGTGCCCAG
>JAGWXN010000192.1 GCA_018969885.1 Betaproteobacteria bacterium
TGATGGGGGAGTCGGCGAGCACGCCCACGCCCATCACCGCGTCATAGTTGATTTGACCGATGGAAACCAGCGGCAGCCCGCGCGCGGCCTGCTGAACCACGACTGGGGTGGCGGTCATGCCGAACATGAAAGTGCCGGTGCCGACGGCCTGAGCGGCTGCGCCTGAACCGGATCCGCGCGCAACTGACACATCGAGCCCGTACTTTTTCCAGAAGCCGCGATCGCGTGCAACGTAAGCAAACAGATTCGGGCCTTCCGGTGTCCAGGAGGTTGTGAAAGTGACCTTGGTCGGCCCCTGCCCGATGGCCGGAAACGCAAGGGTCGATGCGCCGGCAAGTGCGGACTGGATGACCGTGCGGCGGCTGATACGCGGAGTCGCTTTCATGATGAGTCCCTTCAGTGAATGCGCCTTCAGAGGGGCGGGTGGGGTGACCGGATGGGGCGCTGGGCGCTGGTTCGGAATGGTTCGAACTGCGTCAGCAACATTTGGTATACAAAGCTATACTTTCTGCATACACAGTAGCTTTCTACAGGCGCACAACGACGATGTCAACGATCGCAGCCAAAACCTCCGAAACGCCAGCGCGCAAGGTGGCCAAGCGACCCGGTGGCGTGGTTAAACGCGCCGCAGGCACCGCCAAGCGGGCGTCAGGTCTCTCGAAACGAGCAGCAGGTCCCGCCAAACGACCGGCCAGCCTCGCCAGCCGGCTGGCGGTTGCGCTCGAGGCCGACATCGTGTCGGGCAAGTTGCGACCGGGTACCCGCCTGGACGAGCAGGCGCTCGCGCGGCGCTTCAAGGCCTCGCGTACCCCCGTTCGCGAGGCGCTCCGCCAGCTGGAATCGCGTGGCATGGTCGAAAACCGTCCCCGTCAGGGCGCCCAGGTCATGCAGTTGAGCCTCGCCTCGCTCATCGAGATGTTCGAAACCATGGCCTGGCTGGAGGCCGCGTGCGCGAGCCTCGCGGCACGCCGGCACACCCAGGCCGACCGCGACGCCATTCAGGTGGCACACGATGCCTGCGTGAGTGCGCAGCAGTCGCTCGATCCAGAAGCTTTTTATCGCGCCAATGCGCGCTGGCATGAGGCGCTTTATGCGGCGAGCCAGAACCGCTACCTCGAGCAGGAAACGCTTTTGCTGCGCAATCGCCTGGAGCCCTATCGCCGCGCCACCACCTTTCACGAGGGGCTGATGGCGCTATCGGTACAGGAGCACCAGCGGATTGCAGACGCCATCTTTGCGATGGACGAATCGCGTGCCATGAGCGAAATGCGCGGTCACCTCGACACCCTCCGGAACGATGCGGTCCGGACCTATGGCGCGCTGCTGCGCGTTGACTAGCCCAGCGCCTTCTACGCGCGCGGCCCACCGTCTTTCAGGCAATTGCGCGCGAGCTGCGGCGCGGGCGGGTTTGACGCTATCCTTCGCGGTGAGGAGAGCGCGCACACCATGGGAAAACTGGCCATTGCCGCCAAAATCACGCACGTCCCGAGCATGGTTCTCAGCGAACAGCCCGGCCCGCGTCAGGGGTCACGTCAGGACGCGATCGAGGGCCACCGGGAAATCGGCCGGCGCTGCCAGGAGGCGGGCGTTGACACGCTGGTTGTGTTCGATACCCACTGGTTGGTCAACGCCAACTACCATATCAACTGTGCGGCCCACTTCAAGGGCGACTACACCAGCAACGAGCTCCCGCACTTCATCAACTGGATGCATTTCGATGCGCCCGGCAACCCGGCTCTAGGACACCTGCTCGCGCGGGTCTGTAACGAGTGGGGGGTGGAGACGCTTGCTCACGATCGCACCTCGCTCAACCCGGAGTACGGCACGCTGGTCCCGCTTCGGTATATGAATGCCGACCAGCATTTCCGGGTTGTGTCGGTGTCGGCACTCTGCATGGCTCATTATCTGGACGACAGCGCGCGCCTCGGGTGGGCAATGCGCCGCGCGATCGAGGAGCACTACGACGGCACCGTCGCGTTTCTCGCGAGTGGGTCGCTGTCGCATCGGTTCGCGCAGAACGGTCTCGCGCCCGAATATGCCTTTCGGATCTGGAGCCCGTTTCTCGAGCAACTCGACCGGCAGGTGCTACGCATGTGGTCGGCTCGCGAGTGGCCGGATTTTTGCGACATGCTTCCCGAGTATGCGGCCAAGGGGCACGGTGAGGGATTCATGCATGACACCGCTATGCTGCTCGGCTCGCTGGGATGGCGGGGCTACGATGGCGCGGTCGAGGTGATCACCCCTTATTTCGCCGCGAGCGGCACCGGCCAGATCAATGCGCTGTTTGAGGTCACCCCGCAGACGGGCGAACATATTCCAAACCCTCGTGCGAGTCGCGCCGAAGGCTACACCGCTGTGAGCGAAAGGCTCTGATATGCCCCATCTCGTCATGCTCTACACCGGCCAGCTCGACCAGGAGGTTGAGGTGGGCGTGCTCTGTCGGCAATTGGCTGACGCCATGATTGCGGTGCGGGATGAAGCGAATCAGCCAGTGTTTCCGCCTGGGGGCACGCGGGTGCTGGCTTATCCCGCGCCCCACTATGCGGTCGCCGACGGTGGCGCTGCCGGGCGCGCGGCCGGCGGAACCGGCGACTATGCGTTTGTCTACCTGAATCTGCGGATGGCGCGAGGTCGCTCGGAGGCGACCCAGCAGCGGGCCGGGCAGATGCTGCTTCAAGTGGCGCAGGCGTTCTTTGCGCCAGCGATGGCGCGACGACATATTGGCATCACCCTGCAGATTGACGAGGGCGCCGAGGTGTTTGATGCCAAGCACAGCAACCTTCACCCGCTGTTTCGTTCTGCCTGAGGAGTCGCCCATGTTTCCCCGTCCCCAGCCGGCGGTTGCGTCACTCGAAGCGCGCGTCCATCCCGATGAATGGCAGGCGAGACTTCAGCTCGCAGCCTGCTATCGGGTCTTTGCCATGCTGGGCTGGACCGAGATGATTTACAACCACATCACGGTGCGCGTGCCGGAAACGGCCTCGGGTGCCGAGCGCCACTTTCTGATCAATCCGTTCGGTCTGCATTATTCAGAAGTGACTGCCAGCAATCTGGTCAAGATCGACCTCGAAGGAAGGGTGCTGGACGGTTCGCCCTACAAAGTGAACCCAGCCGGGTTTGTGGTGCATGCCACGGTTCACACCGGACTCCCCGATGCGCATTGCGTGATGCACACCCATACCACCGCCGGCGTCGCGGTCGCTTCGCTTCGGGAGGGGCTGTCGCAGAGCAATTTTTATTCGGCGCAGCTCCATGACATGGTGGCCTATCACGACTTTGAGGGCATCACCATTCATTCGGAGGAGGGGCCCCGCATGCTCGCGAGCATGGGTCGAAAGCCTGCGGTCATCCTGCGCAATCACGGGCTCCTCACCTGGGGTCACACGCTGCCGCAGGCGTTCGTCATTCTCTGGACCCTGCAGCGAGCCTGCGAGATTCAGCTCGCCACTCAGAGCATGGGCGCGCCGATTCCGGTGCCCGAGACCATTGCGGCGCGTTGCACCCATGATGCGCTGCAATTCAATCCCACGCTCGGTGCCGGCGAAGATGTATTCGAGGCCATGGTACGTCGCATGGACAGACTGGATCCGGGCTGGCGCTGTTAAGCGTTCGCCAGGGCGCGGGTCGAGCCCGGCCAAGCCTGGCAGCGCAGCGAGCGCCTGTTCGGTGCGCAGTGGGTTCGCTACAGCGTGAGGGTGTCGGGGGATTGCGCCTCATTCACAGGCGCCTCGCAGTCTTGAATCAGACGTGAGATGAGCGCACGGTCACCCAGGTGGTGCGCAAGTGACAACGCAAGCTTGGCAAGAAAAACGGTCTCCTGGTCTTGACCAACGCGGTCAATGGCCTCGGCGAGTTCGTCGTAGATGTCTTCAAGGTCTGACTGGGGCAGGGCGGTCAAAGCAGACTCCGTTTATGCGAGGGCTTCTGAGAGCGGTTGGGATGGGCGCTCGATCGAAGCCGGTTGGCAGAGCGCTTTTCTCACCACCGGCGCCACGCGGGTGTCGGCCTCGTCGGTCCAGCGCGCGGCCACATGCTGGTCGGGGCGAAGCACATACACCGCGCCACCGCTTACGCCCCATGCGGAAAAAACACGGCCCAGCCGATCAGTCACGACCGCGTCGGCCGACACGGAGGCCTCGGTACCATGAGAGCGGCGGATGAGCACAATGCGGATGGGCACACCGTTCGCGCGGAGGATAGCGACGTCGGCGCTGACCTTCTTGAGCGTCGCCTCGCCGCCACCAAACACCAGCACCTGAAAGCCTGGCCCGAATGCATCAAACAACCAGGTGCGTGGGCTGGCATCGGGATCGACGCAGACGTTGCGCGCGGGCGCCCCCGGACGCGGGCCTGCAGCGAAGCGGCTCTCAGTGGCGTCGACCGTGGTGAGTGCACTGTCTGCATAGTCGATGGGGCGCGAGGTGCGCCAGTGCAGCAGTGGCCGCGTAAACTCATTGCGAACCGATAGCTGCAGCACCGCGTCACGAAGAATGCGAAACCCGCGCGAGGGCGGCGCCATCATGCGGGTGCTGCGCGCAGCCTCGAAGCAGATCTGCTGAGCATCGGCCAGACGCTCGTCGGTGTAGGTATCGAGAATAGCCGGCGAGGCGACGCCGCGAATGACGCTGGCAAGCTTCCAGGACAGATTGTTGCCGTCCTGCACACCCGTATTGACACCACGCACGCCGAAGACCGGCAGCAGATGTGCCGCGTCGCCGCAATAAAGCACACGACCGTGGTTATAGCGGGCAAGGCTCAGCGTGTTGGGTTTATAGAGCGTGACCCACTCGATCTCCCAGGGCAGGTCTGCGCCGATGTAATCGAGATGCGCCTGAACATGCGCGCGCAACCGCGCCGGATCGAGCGCCTGTTCATCACTCACGTCATCGGGCACCTGATAATCGAGTCGCCAGATACCGTAGGGCGCCTTGTGGAGCAGCACCGCATAGCCGGGCAGCCAGGGCGGATCGAAATAGCACCGGCGTCCAGTGGGCGCACCCAATGGCACGCGGAAATCGATGATCGCAAATCGGCCGGTGTACGCGCGGCCTTCAAAGCGCAGGTTCTGTAGCCTCCGGACGGCCGAGCGGGCACCGTCGCAGGCCACCAGCCAGTCGCAGTCCAGGGTGTATTCGCCCTCAGGCGTATCGAGCTGCAGGCGCACGCCTGAGGCATCGCTCTCCAGTCCCACCACCTTGGTTTGCCAGCGCACCTCGATCCCCAGGGCGGCAGCGCGCTCAAGCAACACTTTCTCCATCACGTTCTGCGGCTGGTTGGTCATGGGCGCAAACCGGTCGTCGATCGAACCCGGCACTTGCAGGGCATGCACCATGTGGCCGCGGTAGAAGCTTCTTCCTTTGTCCCAAAGCAACGCGCCGTCGAGCAATGCGTCGGAGGCACCCACCTGCTCGAAAATTTCCAGGGTACGCCGCGTGAACGCCACCGCACGGCTGCCGCCACATACTTGGGCCTCGGCTTCGATCACGATGGGACGCGCGCCGTTTCGCGCAAGATCGAGCGCCACCAGCAGTCCGTTGGGCCCCGCGCCCACGACGACCACGGGTTGCCGTGGCGCCGCGCCCTGCATTTCAGGGGGTTGAACAAACGGATGGATCTGGTAGTTGAAGTAGCTCGATCGTTGTGGCGTGAGTTCGGGCTGGTGCATTGTGAAGCGTCCTTCTGGTACGGATTTGAGGCGTCGGGCTCAGTCGGGTCGAATGTTTTTCGCTCGGATCAGCTTTCCCCATTTCTCTGTATCAGCGGCCACGAGGCTCGCGAGTTCTGCTGGCGAAGACGGGGCAGGGTCGGCCCCCAGCCCGAGCAGCCGCTCACGTACCGCAGCGCTAGCGAGCGTGCGGCGAACGGCCTGGTTGAGCGAGTCGATCACGGCGGGGGGTGTTTTGGAGGATACGAAAAGGGCATACCAGTTGTTGGTGTCCACGCCTCGGATGCCCTGCTCCTCGAGGGTGGGCACGTCGGGTAGCGCGGGATGCCTGCGCTTCGCAGCCATGCCCAGCGGCTTGAGCTTGCCCGCGCGCACCAGGGTGATCATGCCCGGCACATCACCAAACCAGGCGGCTACCTGGCCGCCCATCACGTCGGAGATCGCCTGGGCTGCGCCCTTGTAGGGAACATGGAGCAGCCGCAGGCCCGCCGCATCGCCGAACTGCTCGATGGCAAGGTGGGGAATGCTGCCGATGCCTGATGAGGCCATCGGGGTGGGCTCACTGCGCTTCATGGCAAGCGCGACGAATTCGGCCGCATCGCGCGCAGGGTAGGTGGGCGCAGATGCGAGCAGTTCCTCGTTGTTGACCACCAGCGAAACGGGTGCGAAATCGCGCTGCACGTCATAAGCGAGCTTGTCATACAGCACGGGGTTGATCGCCAC
>JAGWXN010000193.1 GCA_018969885.1 Betaproteobacteria bacterium
GCCACCGGCAGGTCTCGCGTGGCGATGAAATCATACTGAATGAGTGCGTCCGGATGACACAGCCGCGGCATCAGGATGCCCGCCGCACCGGGGTACACGGGGCCCAAAAATTGCCGGCGAATTTTGCCGGTTGCCTTGTAGCCCGACAGCCCGGCCGGCAACAGATAGTCCACCGTTTTCACCACATGGGCAAAGGAAAGCCCGGTAGCGGCCAGCATCCGGCCCGCCTTCTCAAAAATTGCCTGCGTTTGCGCGCCGATGTCGCCCACGCCAATCACGTTGCCCTGATCATCGGTGGGAAGCACCGAGGGCAGGAACACCACACCGGCCGATTCGCGCGCGGAGGGCAGACCATCGCCAAAGCGTGTTTCCGCGCCCACGGGCCCTGCTGTGACCTCGATCTCGAGAAACGCTTCGGGGCGGAGCAGGCTTTTCACCGGCACCGTGTGAACGGCCGGGTGATTGGCACCCAACACTTCGGCGCGTACGGCGGCAGCCTCGGCATAGCGTTCAATCCCTTCGGGGCGCAGATACTCGACCACGCGCACCACATCGCCATAGCCGTAACCAGCCGCCTCGAGAATGGCACCGATTTTTTTCCATGCGGTGCGAACCTGTGTGCTCATGTCGCCGCGCACCACCATGCGCTTGGTCTCGGGGTCGTGTTCAGAGGCCGTGTGCCCGGACAGATAGGCGCCCGCGCCGGCCTTGAGGCCTAACGAAAACGAATAGCGGGAGTAATCGAACCAGGGGAAGTGGGCGGGTTGAATGGCGGTGGGTCTCAAGGCAGGCCTCAGGGGGTCAGGGTTGGGTGGGCGTGCAGCAGCCGGGCTGACACGCGCCGGGTGAACAGCATGCGCCTGTCTGGCATCCGCCTGCGGTAGAGCACGAAGCGGGCAGACTGTCCAGGAAGCGCAGAATCGTCTCGGCCTTGCGGCCGGGCTCACAGCGCAGTGCGCGCGCGTTGCCTGCCTTCGCGATCGGGTCGATGAGATGCGAGGCCAGATCGTTGTGGTCTGCGAGCACTACGCGCGGTTGAACGCAGGCCGCGAGTCGACCGCTCCAGGCATAGTTCACGACGGAACGCCAGGCGGCGGCATAGCTTCGCGGCTGCTTCAGCACCTCGCGCGCGCGCTCGGTGAGCGCCTCGGGATCGAGTCGCGAGGGGCGTGGGCTCTGGAATGCTTTCTCGCGGCGAAACCAGGGCCACCAAAGCTCGGCGTCGCGCAGGTGGTGCCAGGCGCGCAACAGGTGAAAGCCTTCCGGATCGGGCTCAAGCGAAGGCGCGGGATGCGAGCGAAACAGCGCCCGGTCGGCGTCATTCAGGAAAAAGGGCGAGTCGAGCAGAAGTGACGCGACCCGCTCGGGTCGACCGACGGCGAGTTCCAGCGCGACCGCTGCGCCGCCCAGGTGCCCCAGCGCGTGGACCCTCGTAACCGACAGCTGATCGAGCACTGCGATCACGGTATCGGCCCAGGTGGCGACGGTCTGAGGGTTGCCGGGTAACGGTTCGGATTCCCCGTGCCCGGGCAGATCGATGGCAATGACGGGCACCGTCTGGCCGACCTCATTCATCAGCGATCGGTAAAGCCAGGACGAGCCTGGTGCGTGATGAATGAAAAGAAGCGGCGCCACGGGGCCATTCAGATCACCGACTGAGCGCACCAGAATCTGAGCGCCATGCAAATCGATGAACCGATCGGTGCTGCGGCCGGCGATCGGGGCGCACTCGGGCGCCGCAGGCGGCGTCTCGGCCGGATGCTTTGAGAGCAGGTCAAGCTCCATTTCGGAGGCCGCCTGGAATTCTCGCGGCACATCGGCATCCCAGATACCGGCCGGATAAAGCGGCCGGGTCTTGTACATGCTGTCACCCGGGCGGTTGCCAAAGCAAACGGGCACTTTGAGATCGGCAATGACCTCAAGCTCACGATGACGAAACGGGGCGCGATAACCGATGCGGTAGTCGTTGCCCGCCTCGAGCATCTCGATCACGCCGCGATGAAGGAAGTCGGTGTCGGGCGTGTCGGTGTCGGAACGATGCGCGTCGTCCTGCGCGTTCCAGGGCCAGAACGCATGCTGATCCCGGTAGCGGAACCACAGGCGAAGCAGATGCGCGCCGTCCCAGGCTGGGGTGATGGGTTCCAGGTAGCGCTCGAGTGCTTCGTCGGAATAGCGGCTGGTGAACACCGCATAACCATCGGCAAGTGCCATGGAACAAAGTTTCGGATGGCGGGCTGCAAACTCCACCGCAATCGAGGCACCGGTGTGCCGTCCGTAGCTCGCCACCTTCTGAATGCCGAGCGCGGTGAGTGTGTCGGCCAATGCATCGGCGAAATCTTCCACACTAGGTTGCGCGATTGGCAGTTTGTCCGATTGACCGAATCCGGGCATGTCGAAGGCGAGGCAGGTGAAGCGCCGGGCGAAGATCTGCATGAGCGGCCGCATCACCTTGGCCGAGACCGGGCACGCATGCAGCATGGCGACCGCCGGGCCGCTGCCTGCGCGCAGGTAGTGCACGCGGCGCTCGCCAACGGTAACGAAATGACGGGTGATTTTCATGGGGAGGCGTGTCCGGGGTCAGTAGCTGCGCGGCAGGCCCAGCCGCTCGCCGACGAAATTGCGCACCATCTCATTGGAGATCGGGCTGAAGGGGCCGAGCCGGGTGTCACGGAACAGCCGTTCCATCGGCGTTTCTTCGACCAGGCCGTAGCCGCCCAGCACCCGCATACAGCGATCGGTGGCGCGCACCGCGGTTTCGGTGGCGGCGAGCTTGGCCATGGCGGCTTCGGTGGCGCAGGGTTTGCCGTGGGCGAGCATCCAGGCAGCTTTGGTGGTGAGGAGCCGGATCTGCTCGAGTTCGGTGGCCGTGTCGGCAAGCGGATGCTGCACGGCCTGGAAACCGCCGATCGGGCGCCCGAAGGCCACCCGATCGCGGGCGTATTGAAGTGCCTGGTCGAGTGCCGCGCTGGTGATGCCCACATACATGGCCGCGCAAAGAATGCGCTCCTCATCGAGCGTGGCAAGCAGGTGATACCAGCCGCGTCCGCGCTCGCCGACCACCGCATCCAGGGGCGCCCGCGCGTCGTCAAAAAACACTTCGCAGGTGCAGGCCGCACGCATGCCCATGAGTTCCAGCCTTCGCACCGTGACCGCCGGCTGATTGCGCGGGGTGAGCACCAGCGAGAGCCCGCGCGCGCGCTTCGACTCGTCGGGCGTTTCGGTGCGGCAGAGCACGAGGATGGCATCGGCGTCATCGGCAAGCGAGGTGTAGAGCTTCTGCCCGCGTACTGTCCACCCGTCGGCATCGGACTGGGCGCGGGTTTTGAGGGCCAGCACATCCGTGCCACCGCCCGGTTCGCTCATGCCAAAGCCCATCAGGAATTCGCCCTGCACCAGTTTCGGCAGGAACTCGCGTTTGTGTTCGTCGCTGGCCACCTCGAGGAATAGACGCGCGGTCATGGAGGTGAGCAGCCAATCGGTGGCGAGCGAGGGAAAGCGACGGGCAAGTTCCTCGCAGAAAATCGAACCGGCCATGATGTCACTGCCCGCGCCGCCATATTCCTCCGGCACGCTGATGCCCATCCAGCCCTGCTGAGCAAACTGCTTCCAGATGCTGCGCGGAATGCGGCGCGCGCGGTCGTATTCGCGGATCTTCGCCTCGGGAAGCTCGCGGTCGAAAAAATCGCGCACGCTCTCGCGAAGCAGTTCGTGCTCGTGTTGCGCTTCGAAATCCATTATCCCGCTCCCTGTTCGATCACGGCTTCACCCAGATAGACCCGCTGGACCTGCTCGCTTGCGCGAACCTCTTCCGGTTGCCCGGTGATGAGGAGCTTGCCCTGCACCAGCACTGAAATGCGCGAGGCAACTGAAAACACCACCGCCATGTCGTGCTCGGTAAAAAGGCAGCTGAGGCCCAGTTCGCTCGCCACCTTGTGCACCATGCGAATGGACTCGAGCCGCTCCTGCGCAGCCATGCCAGCAGTCGGTTCATCCAGGAGCAGCAGTCTCGGTTCGCCCGCAAGCGTAATGGCCAGTTCCAGACGCTTGCGGTCGCCGTGCGCGAGGGTGGATGCGGGTTGGTGATCGGGCACCTGAAGCCCGACCCGCTCGAGCAGCGCACGGGCATCGGCAGGGCGGTGTCCCGACGCGGTGCGCCAGGGCGCGAGCGTAAGCCGATCATGCGCGAGCAGCGCTACCTGCACGTTTTCAAGCAGCGTCAGGTCGGGAAACACCCGCGTGATCTGGAAGGTGCGGCCCATGCCCAGCCGCACGCGCTCATGCAGGGCAAGCCCGGCGAGGTTGCGCCCCTCGAAGGTCACACTGCCGGAGTCCGGGGTGATGAGACCGGTGAGCGTATTGAAAAACGTGCTCTTGCCCGCGCCGTTCGGGCCGATGATGGCGTGAAACTCGCCGCGACGGACCTGGAGCGTGACGCCCCCCAGCGCCTGGACGCCGCCAAAGCGTTTGGCGACTGAATCGACCGCCAGCACATCGGTGCCCGAGGTCATGGACGTCTCCGGGCAAGGAGACCCGCGAGGCCGCGAGGCATCCCAAGCACCAGCAGCATAATGATGAGCCCCATGAAGAGCGGCCAGTACTCGGTGCTGCCGCTGATGGTGACCTCGAGCACCACATAGACTGCCGCCCCGAGTGCGGGTCCGAGGAAGCTCTGCACGCCGCCCAGCACCGCCATCACGATGGGCGTGGCGGAGGCCGTCCAGTTGAGCCAGCCCGGAAACACATTGCCCGAGGAAAATGCAAACAGCGCGCCCGCAAGGCCTGCGAAGGCACCCGCGATCACAAAGGTGATGAGCTGATGGCCTCGCACATCGACCCCGGAATATTGAACTCTGAGCGGGTTGTTTCTGAGCGCCCTCAACGTGAGTCCGAAGGGCGAGCGCACCAGCCTGTGAAGCAGGTAGACCGAGGGCAGCACCCAGGCGAGTGCGAAGTAGTAGTAGTTTGCCGGCACAGCGAGGAGGCCGGGCGGTCGCAGCCCCGTGAGGCCGTCGTCCCCGCCCGTGAGGCCCGTGGCCTTGAGCGCGACGGTATAAAGCAGCATCTGGAAGGCGAAGGTGAGCATGGCGAAATAGATGCCAGAGCGCCTGACCGAGAAAAAGCCGATGGCGAGCGCAACGATCGCCGCCGCCGCCATGGCGCCTGGCATCACCAGCAGGAACGCGCTGAGCGAGCCGAGCCCAGCCTTCTTGACCAGCAATCCGCCAGCATAGGCACCCACCCCGAAAAAGGCTGCGTGACCGAAGGACAGCATGCCGCCATAGCCCATCAGCAGATTGAAACTGATGGCATAGAGCGCAAACGCCAGCACTTCAATCGCAATGAAAATCCAGAAATCGGAGAGCGCGAGCGGCAACAGCAGCAAGCCCGCCACCAGCGCGAGGAGACCCATGCGCGCGCCGCTCACTCCTGGCTCCCGAAGAGGCCCCAGGGCCGCACGATCAGGACCACGGCCATGCACAGGAAGGTGAGCACCACCGACCAGCCTGGCAGGGCCAGCACCCCCCAAGCATTGACGATCCCCACGAGCAGCGAAGCCACCAGAGCGCCCAGCACACTGCCCATGCCACCGATCACCACGACCACGAAGGCATCGATGATCACCTGGACATGCAGACCGGGACCCACCGACACGATGGGCGCGGCGAGCGCGCCGCCCAGACCCGCAAGCGCGACGCCCAGCGCGAACACCGTGGTGAACAGCCGCCGTGTGTCAGTACCGAGCGCGCCCAGCATGTCGCGGTCGTTGGTGGCCGCGCGGATCAGGATGCCCCATCGCGTCCGGTGCAGTAACCACCAGAGCCCCGCCGCCACCAGAAGCCCCACCGCGATCAGAAACAACCGATAGGTGGGAAACACCAGGCCCATCGCCTGGGTGGATCCGGCAAGGAGCTCAGGCATCGGGGTGGACTGATCTTCCCGCCCCCAGATGAGCTTCACCACATCGCCAGCGATGAAGACCAGCGCGAAGGTGAGAAGCAGCTGAAATTCGTGCGGCGCGCGATAAATTCGCCGAAGGAGGGTGATTTCAATGATTCCCCCGACGATCGCGAGAATCAGGGCCGCCGCCGCCAACGCGGCGAAGAACCCCACGCTGCTGCCCCCTGCCCAGGTGCCGACCGTCCAGGCGATGAAGGCGCCCACCATGAAGAGCGCGCCGTGTGCGAAGTTGAGCACCCGCAGTACGCCAAAGATAAGCGTGAGCCCGGCCGAGATCAGAAACAGCAGCATCCCGTTGGAAATGCCTGCGAGGGTCTGGCGAGCCAACACCACCGGATTGGTCATCCAGGCAAGGTGCTGAGAGAAGAGTTCGGCGAGCTCGGTCATGCTGGAAGCTTAATCGCTCAATCGGCA
>JAGWXN010000194.1 GCA_018969885.1 Betaproteobacteria bacterium
TTCGTGAGTTCCTTGATCTGCGCGGAGAAATCCTCGCCGCGACCGCAGACCACCACTTGATGCGCGCCCCACTGCCGCAGTCGCTCGGCCTTGTCGGGTGACGTGGTGACCGCAAACACCTGAGCGCCCGCTCCTCGTGCGATCTGAAGCCCGTGCACCCCGAGGCCGCCCCCCGCGCCGCTGATCAGCACCCGCTCGCCAGGCCGCACCTGCGCCACGTCGCGAATCGCGTTCAGCTCGGTGCCGATGGCACATGAAACGATCGCCGCCTGTGCGAGGTCGACGCCCGCCGGTACGTGCGCCACGTTGTCATCCCCGACGCTGACATATTCGGCATAGCCGCCGTTCAGGTCGGCATCACCCAGAAATTCGCGCTCATCACACGATGTTTCGCGACCGCTGCGGCAATAGCGGCAAAACCCGCAGATGTATCGGCGCTGTGCCGTACACACCCGATCGCCGGGCTTAAATGAACGTACACGCGGCCCCACCGACTCCACAATGCCAGACACTTCATGCCCTGGAATAAGCGGCATGCGGATGCCCCGGCGAAGCACGCCGTTACGGGTGACCACATCATGAAAACACACGCCACACGCTTCAACGCGAATCCGGACATCGTTGTCGCGAAGCGCCGGGAGCGGCACGTCCTCGAGTTGAAGTGCCTCGGCCTCACCCGCCGCACGAACCACCATGGCACGCATCGTCAGCTCCGCGCTTTCTTCCAGGCCTCAAACCGCAACTTCTGTTCAGCATTGGGCGGATAGAGTCCTGGGAGCGAGGCGCCCGTCTTCACCTCTCCCATGATCCAGGTCTCAAGCAGCTCCTGGTCAGTCGCCATTTTGGCAACTTCCTCAACGAGGGCCGCTGGAATGAGCACTGCGCCATCGTCATCCAGCACCACGACATCATCGGGAAACACCGCCACACCGCCACAGCCGATCGGCTGCTGCCAACCCACGAAAGTGAGCCCCGCCACCGAAGGCGGCGCTGCCACCCCGTCACACCAGACCGGAAGCCCGGTGCCAAGCACCCCTTCCACATCGCGCACCACGCCGTCGGTGACAAGCGCAGCGACTCCGCGCCGCGCCATGCGTTCACAGAGGATGTCGCCGAAGATTCCTGCGTCGGTCACGCCCATGGCATCCACCACTGCAATGCAGCCCTCGGGCATGGCCTCGATCGCAGCCCGGGTCGAGATGGGCGCGCCCCAGGATTCGGGCGTGGCCAGGTCTTCGCGGGCCGGCACGAACCGGAGCGTGAAGGCCCGCCCCACCAGCTTGGGCTGACCAGGCTTGAGCGGCCGCGCGCCACGCATCCAGACATTGCGCAAGCCCTTCTTGAGCAGCACAGTCGTGAGGGTGGCGGTGGTGACTGCGGAGAGCGCCTGCCGGGCGGATTCGGAAATGCTCATGGGGTGGACTCCGAAGAAAAAGCAACTAAACAGGACCGGACTCGCCGGTAGAGGCCGGATGCTACAGCGATCCGCGGCGTGGATGTTGCCGCCTGAAACGTTTCCCGCGCCGGCACAGATGCCGCTTTCGCGGGCTTCGACTAAGCTTGCAATGTTGCTCGGCCCCGCCTGCTTTCCGGAGATTGCCTTTCATGTCCTCAACGCCATCCACCGCGCGCGTCGCGCTTGTCACCGGTGCCTCGCGCGGCATCGGAGCCGCTGTCGCCGTTGAACTCGCCCGCCAGGGAATCGTCCCCGTGCTGGCCGTGCGGCGCCCAGACAGCGCCCGCGCCACCGCCTTGGCCGTGCAGGCCCACGGCATCGACCCGCTCGTGGTCGCCTGTCATGTGGAAAACGCCGACGAGGCGCGCGCCGCAGTGGCCGCCACGCTCGGTCGCTACGGACGACTCGACATCCTGATCAACAACGCAGGCGTGGTCGACCCCATGGGCCCCGTCGGTGCTGTGGACGTGAGCGAGTGGGACCGCGCCATTCGTATCAACCTCACCGGCCCGTACCTCATGGTCGACGCAGCCCTGTCCGCACTTCGTGCAAGCCCGGCGGGCACAGTGATCAACGTCTCAACCGGCGCAGCCCATGCCCCGCGCACCGGCTGGTCCGCTTACTGCTCGAGCAAGGCAGGTCTGGTCATGCTCACCCGTTGCCTCGCGCTCGAGTGGGGCCCCGAAGGCGTGGCGGCCTTCGGGCTGCAGCCAGGCATGGTCGATACCGACATGCAAAGCGCGATTCGGGCAGCTCAGGTCAACGAGGTGAGCCGCGTGCCCCGCGAGCAGCTCGGGAAACCTGAGCGCGCAGCCCGTCTGATTGCCTGGCTTGCCAACCAGCGCCCCATGGACCTCAACGGCGAGGACCTCTCAATTCGGGACGCCGAACTCGTCAAACGCGCGGGAATCGACGCATGAGCCTCACCGCAGCCACCGTTCGCCCGGCGGCGCTGGCGGGCGCCTTCTATCCGGCCGAGCCGTCGGCGCTTCGCGCGATGATCGGCGACTTCATCGAGCGGGCGCCGCTCCATCAGGTTGCGCCCAAGGCCCTTGTATCGCCTCATGCGGGCTACATCTATTCGGGCCCGATCGCCGCCACCACGCTCAAACCTCTGCTCGCTCGGGCGGGACAGATCCGGCGCGTGGTCATGCTTGGCCCGCCTCACAGAATGCCGGTACGCCGATTCTGTGTGCCGTCGGTGCAGGCGTTTGCCACGCCGCTGGGCGAGGTGCCGCTCGATCCGGAATTCATGGCGATCGTGCGCGAGCACCCAGGCGTGATCGTTGACGATGCGCCTCACGCACAGGAGCATTGCCTGGAGACGCAGCTCCCTTTCCTGCAGCAGGTATTGGGAGCGTTCACCATCGTCCCGATCCTGGTGGGCGGCGCCTCGGCAGACGAGGTGGCAGCGCTTCTGTCGCGCCTCTGGGGCGGTGACGAGACGCTGGTTCTGATCAGCTCCGACCTGTCTCACTACCACGACTACTCCCGCACCCAGACGCTAGACGAAGCGGCTAGGCGCGCCATCGAAACCCTTCGCCCCGACCAACTGGGCGAGGAGCAGGCGTGCGGCCGACACGGGCTTCGCGGGTTGCTCGCGCGAGCGGCTGAACTCGATCTGCGCGCAACCACCCTCGACCTGCGCAACTCCGGCGACACCGCAGGGCACGCGAACCGCGATCGGGTCGTGGGCTACGGTGGCTGGAGTTTCGAATATGCAGCCCAGGCAAGACTTGCGGACCGCGAGCGGCAGCAACTGGCCAACGTTGCCCGGCAGGCGATTTCCCTGGGGCTCAAGCACGGGCGCGCGGCCAAGGTCAGTGCGCACACATTCAGCCGCACCCTGCAGGCCATGCGCGCCACCTTCGTGACGCTCACCCTCGACGGACGGCTTCGCGGCTGCATCGGCTCGGTGGTGCCGCATGAACCGCTGGTCACGGACGTGGCCACCAATGCCTACAAGGCGGCGTTTCAGGATCCGCGCTTTCCCAAGCTCACCCAGGACGAAGTGTCGCGTCTCGACGTGTCAGTTTCGATCCTGTCGCATCCGCGTCCCATGGAGTCGGGTTCGGAGGCGCAGGCAATCGATGCCCTCAATCCCGAGGTAGACGGCGTCATCCTGGAGGCTCGCGACCCGCAGGGCCAGACGCGACGCGGGCTGTTCCTGCCCCACGTCTGGCACGAGTTGCCCGATCCCCGTCAGTTCATGAGGCACCTGAAGGCGAAGGCCGGCCTGTCACCCGATGGTTGGCCCCAGGGCGCGCGGCTCTGGCGTTATCGCACGGAAACGTTTCACTGAAGGACGCGAGCGGGCGCTTGACCGGGCGGCCGCTCCGCATGGCTCGGGTGCAGGCAGGCGGCAAGCGGCCCGCGCGCGGGAGCCCCGGCCGGCCCCCAGCCTACGTGGCCCGCACTCCGATCCTGACGGGCTGGCGGCGCGCCCCCCAGTTGCCGCGCGGACCATCGAACACCCCCGGGCATGCGGTGCCGCAACGCAAGCAGCGCCCTCCGTCATCAAGACGCCATTCGGACAACACATAGGAATCCCGTCCGATCACGCGCTCGCCGCAACGATGGCAATAAGTGGATTGTCTCGCCTTGTCCTGCACGTTGCCGACGTACACATGATGGAGGCCTTCGTCCATCGCGATCCGTCGCGCCCGGATCAGCGTCGTATGAGGCGTGCGCGGCTTGTCGGTCATCTTCCAGTCGGGATGAAACGCCGTGAAATGGAGCGGTACGTTGGGCCCCAGCTCCCGCATCACCCAGCGGGAGAGGTTGCGCAACTCGTCGTCTCCATCGTTTTCGCCTGGAATAAGGAGCGTGGTGATTTCGACCCAGCACGACGTCTCATGCACCAGGTAAGCGAGCGTATCGAGCACTGGCGCAAGCTTCCCCGCGCAGTGGCGCTGATAAAAAGTCTCGGTGAAAGCCTTGAGATCAACATTGGCCGCGTCCATGCCGCTGAAAAACTCCCGCGCTGCGGGGGGCGAGACATAGCCCGCTGTCACCGCCACCGAGCGGATGCCCTCGGCTCGACAAGCCTCCGCCACAGCCAGCGCGTATTCGAGAAAAATGACGGGATCGTTATAGGTGTAGGCCACCGAGCGGCAGCCGCTCCGTTTGGCGGCCTGCGCGATCGCCTCGGGGGAGGCCTGGTCGGCGAGCCGGTCAAACTCCCGACTCTTTGAAATGTCCCAGTTCTGGCAGAAGCGGCAACTGAGATTGCAGCCGGCTGTGCCGAACGACAGGATGGGCGTTCCCGGCAAAAAATGGTTCAGCGGTTTCTTCTCTACCGGATCGACACAGAACCCCGACGAGCGCCCCCAGGTGGTGAGAACCATCCTGTCACCGGTTCGTGCTCGGACAAAGCACAGTCCGCGCTGGCCGTCATTTAACCGGCATTCCCTTGGGCATAGGTCACACTGGATCCGACCGTCGTCCAGACGGTGCCAGTAGCGCGCATCGGGTAGATCGTCGGTCAGACTGGTGAGAAGATCGGAGTCAGCCATAGGGTAGAGGGGTGGTGAGTCAAAGGGAATCTTAACGTCGGGGCGGGCGGTTCCTCTACCATCCGTCGGTTGACCGCACATCTGCCTCCGAAATCGGAGTAACCGCATGGGTATCTGGATCGAATTGGGCGTGTTTCTGCTGGTGTTCGTATTTGCCGCATGGCAGTTCTACGATCTGAAGCAGGAAAAAGCAAAACGACTCGCCCGCGAGCGTGAACAGGCTCTCAGCCCCCCTTCGAACGAGGTTCGGCCATGACAACCGCTTATTGGTGCGTGCTGGCAGCAGCACTCATGCCCTATGCATTCGCGGGTATCGCCAAATTCGGCGATCGGCGCTACGACAACCGGGCGCCGCGAGAATTCCTTGCCAGCCTCGACGGCCGACAAAAGCGTGCCGACTGGGCTCAGCAGAACAGTTTTGAGGCCTTCCCGGCCTTCGCGGCGGCGGTGATCATCGCCCATCTGGCTCACGGCTCGCAGGCGGCGATCAACGTGCTTGCGGTGGCGTTTGTCCTGCTTCGGATCACTTATGGCTGGGCCTACATCACCGACCGCCCCACCCTCCGAAGCCTGGTCTGGATCGCAGCGCTCGGCTGCATGGTCGGGCTATTTGTCGTGGCGGCAAGGGCTTAGACTACGTTTCCGTCTCGGCCAATCGGCCGAGCGAAACCTTGACAGGTTCGCCTAGAATGAATGGGTGTTTGCCAACCCGCCCAAACCGTCCCGCACGCCCTCGCGTCTAACCTTTGCCGCGACCGCCGTAGCTTTGCTTGCAGGCGCACTGACCGGGTGCGGCGGGGGCGGCGGCTCGGCGTCTTCGGGCGCAGGTGGCGGCAATGCAGAGCCCCTCATTGCCGCAATCCGAACCGAATCATTGAAATTCGGGCTCCCCTCCACCTTCGTTGCGAGCGGGTCCAACCTAGACGAGTCCGTCACTTTGCAAACGGGCGGCGTAGCCTGCACAAGCCCGCAGGTCACCCGAATCAGTTCGACCGAGGTACGGGTCGTGTGTACGCCGGATGACGTTGGGCCGCTTCAGGTCTCGCTGGTACGCCAGGGCGTTACCCTGAAGACGCACACAGACGAGGTGGTCAAGCCACGCGTGCAGATGGTTATTGGGAGCGGAACCACCGCCCGGCAGATCGAACTCACGATTGAGCCAGGGCCCCGGGGAGGGGTCCAGCGCGGTTGGGCAAACAATTTTCTGTATTACGTGAATAGCGGTTTTTATAACGGCACGTTTTTTCACGGTCTTTTCGAGAATACGGTTATGGATGGCGGCTGCTACACGCGATACCCCAATGCCACCCCCTCTCTCGACAAAAAAGGCGCCACGGTGTTCGCACCTGCGCCTCTTGC
>JAGWXN010000004.1 GCA_018969885.1 Betaproteobacteria bacterium
CCGCCCAACGACAGGACCTTTCGCAGTCCGATATCGCGACCTAGCAGGGAGACACGCGTGGAAGCCAGCATCGAATTTGGAACCGCCGCATTCTGGGTGGCACTCACCCAAATCATCTGGGTCAACATCCTGCTCTCGGGGGACAACGCGGTGGTGATCGCGCTGGCCGCGCGGTCGCTGCCTCCCAAGCAGCAGAAGCAGGCAATCATGATCGGGTCGGGCGCGGCCATCGTGATGCGGATCGTGCTCACGCTGGTGGCGGTGCAGTTGCTGCAGCTTCCCTATCTCAAGTTAATTGGCGCAATCCTGCTGGTCTACATCGGCGTCACATTGGTGCTGCCGGAAGGCGACCATGAAGGCGGGGAAGCGGGCGAGGGGCCAGGCATGGCTTCAGCGGTCCGCACCATCCTGATCGCCGATCTGGTGATGAGCCTTGACAACGTGATCGCGGTGGCGGCCGCTGCCAAGGGTTCCACGCTGCTGCTGGTCATTGGCCTCGCACTGTCCATTCCGCTGGTGATTTTCGGATCGGCGCTGCTTCTCAAGGTGATCGAACGTTTCCCGATCATTGTGTGGCTGGGGGCCGCGCTTCTGGGCTTCATCGCCGGTGAAATCGGCGTGAGCGACCCGGGCATCAAGACCTGGGCCGAAGGCCTGGCCGCGTCGTTTGGCACGGATATTCACACGCTCGGTAATGTGGCCGGTGCCTTGACGGCAGTGCTGGTGCTTGCCATTGGCAAGGCTTTGCTGATGCGGCGCTCCGGATCGCCTGGCGCGGAGGGTGGCTGAGTCCGCCATCCAGGGGACCGAGCCACCGCTCGGGTACTGCACAACCGTTTTATCTAATCCTTCCTTTCGAACCCTCACTCGGACAGCTTCGCCAACATGAGCACCACCGACGCCCCGTTTCGCACCTGGATGTGCCTGATCTGCGGCTGGATTTACGATGAAGCCGCTGGCTTGCCCGAGGAGGGTATTGCCCCGGGCACCCGCTGGGAAGATGTGCCGATGAACTGGACCTGTCCGGAATGCGGCGCGCGCAAGGAAGATTTCGAGATGGTCGAGCTCTGAGCCCGACCGATAGCGGTCAGCCCACTGCTTTCGATTTCACCACCGCATAGCGGGCAAGCGTGGCCTGCCTCGCCTGGTCGTGATCGACGATCGGGCGGGGATAGGTGCTGCCCAGCGTCACACCCGCGCCCGCCAGCACCATCGCGGGGCTCAGCCAGGGTGCGTGGATGTCCTTATTGGACAGATTCGCGAGTTGCGGCAGGTAGCGCCGAATGAATCGGCCCTCGGGATCGAATCGCTGCGACTGCGTGACCGGATTGAATATGCGGAAATAGGGCTGGGCATCGCAGCCGCTTGATGATGCCCATTGCCAGCCGCCGTTGTTGGCGGACAGATCAAAGTCGATCAGGTGGTCGGCGAAATACCGCTCGCCCCAGCGCCAGTCGAGTCCCAAGTCCTTGGTGAGGAATGAGGCAACGACCATCCGCAGCCGGTTATGCATGTATCCCGTGCGATTGATCTGAGCCATGGCCGCATCGATCAGCGGATAGCCAGTACGGCCCTCGCACCAGGCAGCAAAGAGCGCCTGGTCGTCGGTCCAGCGGATGGCGTCGTATTCGGCGCGGAAAGCGCGTTCCACCACGCGCGGGTGATGCCAGAGAATCTGAAAATAGAAGTCGCGCCAGATGAGTTCCGAGAGCCAGGTGTCGGCCCCGGCTTGAGCAGTGGGGTCGCTTTCGATTGCCTGGCGGGCGAGGCGCGCGGCATGCCGGACCGAGAGCGTGCCAAATCGCATGTGAACGGACAGGTACGAGGGGCCTTTGATGCCGGGAAAGTCGCGCGCTTCGGCGTAGCGGCCAATACGACCCCCAAAATCAGCGAGCAGTTTTTCGGCGCCTGAACTGCCGGGCGTGATGCCCACGTCGGCGAGCTGAACGGGCGCAAAGCCTAGCGCCTCGAGAGTGGGAATGCCGGTCTGATGCCACGCAGTGGGGTCGTCGGTGCCCGGCAGCGGCGCGACCAGCCGCCCGGCCAGCCTGGCTTCGCGGGGGGCCAGCGCGCCCGGGGTGGCTTCAAGCGCGCGCAGCCAGGCGCGCTTATAGGGCGAGAACACAGAGAACGGGCGACCGTCCAGTGTCAGGACCTCGCTGCGATCAAAGATCGCGTGGTCTTTGCAGGTGATGAGCTCGCGGCCCGAGGCAGCAAGCCGCGAAGCCACTTCGCGGTCGCGCGCGCTCGCCGCGGGCTCGTAATCATGCGCGGCTACCACCACACGCGCGCCCAGCCGCTGGGCAAGCTCGGGAATTGCCTCAGCCGGCGCGCCGTGCGTCACCCACAGGGCACCGCCCAGCTGCCGGAGCCGGTGATCCAGCTCGACCAGGGACTCGCGGATAAACGCCACGCGGCGGTCAGTGCTCGGCAGGGGATCGAGAATGCTGCGGTCAAAGACAAAGCAGAGTGCGACCCGGTCGGCGTGCTCAAGTGCAGTGGCGAGCGCGGCATGGTCATCGAGACGCAGGTCGCGGCGAAGCCAGACCAGAGCGAGCCCGGCATCAGGGGGGGGCGTGGAGCGTGGATGGTCGGTCATAGGGGTCTCGGTTACAGAGCGCGGGCAGCGATCATATAATCCGATCATGATGACCGAATCAGCGAGCGACCTCAGCAATCACTTTCTCATTGCCATGCCTAGTCTGGAAGATCCCAACTTTGGCGGCAGTCTGGTGTTCATCGCCGAGCACAACGAGCAGGGCGCGCTCGGCCTGGTCATCAATCGACCCATGGAGATTGATCTGGCGACGCTGTTTCGCCGGATCGAGCTTGAACTCAATCCCTCCGGGCTCGCACGGTCGGCCGTGATGCACGGCGGGCCAGTTCAGACTGATCGGGGCTTTGTGCTGCACCAGCCGGTGGGAGCCTGGGGCTCGACCGTTGTCGTCAACGATGACATCGGCCTCACCTCGTCGCGAGATGTGCTGGAAGCGGTGGCTGCCGGAACGGGACCCGAGCGCATTCTGGTCATGCTGGGCTACGCTGGTTGGGGGCCCGGGCAACTCGAAGACGAGATTTCACGTAATGCCTGGCTGACCGTTGAGGCCGACGCTTCGATCATCTTCGATACGGCAGCCGATGAGAGGCTGGCGCGGGCGTTTGCGCTGCTCGGCATCAATCCCGCCTTCCTTGCGTCGGCGGCCGGGCATGCCTGAGCGGGATGAAACACTCCTCGGCTTCGATTTCGGGTCATCGCGAATCGGCGCGGCAGTGGGCAACACGCTGACCGCGAGCGCGCGGCCGCTCGCGCAGATTGACAACCGGGTGTCGGCGCGCGGGTTCGACGCGATCGGCCGGCTGCTCGCAGAGTGGCAGCCACAGCGCCTGGTGGTGGGGCGACCGCTTCACCCCGATGGCACCCCCCACGACATGACTGCGCGCTGCGAGCGGTTTGCCCGGCAGCTTCATGGCCGGTTCGGGCTGCCGGTCGATCTGGTCGATGAACGCTACAGCACGGTGGAAGCGGAATCGGTTGGGGGCGTTGGGCGTAACATCGATGCGCAGGCGGCTGCGATCATCCTTCAACAATATCTGCAGAACCGATGACTACGCTCGACGTCGAAAGCGCCTACGCGCACCTGAGAGATTCGATCGCCGCTGCCTTGCCTCACGCGCGCGAGGGGTTGTCTGTCGTGGGCGTACATAGTGGCGGCGTCTGGGTGGCCGAGCGCCTGCGCCGCGACCTGCAGCTGTCGGGTCCTGATGGCGCGCTCTCCAGCGCCTTTCATCGAGACGACTACGGCCGCCGCGGCCTGCCGGTTGATCTCAAGTCCACCCGCCTTGCGTTCGAAGTGGAAGGCGCCGACATCCTGCTGGTGGATGACATCCTGTTCACCGGTCGCACGGTACGTGCGGCCTTGAATGAAATATTCGACTACGGCCGACCGGCCCGCGTGCGGTTGGCCGTACTCATCGATCGTGGCGGCCGTGAGCTGCCGGTGTCAGCCGATTTCTGTGGCGTGCGGCATGAACTGCCAGCCGATCGCGCCTTTGTGCTGAGTCGTGATGACACGGGTCGATTTTCGCTCGTGATCGAGTAACCGGCGGCCCATAGTAATGTCCTCTCGTCATCCGCAACTGAACGCTCACGGCGAACTCAAACATCTGCTCACCATCGAGGGCCTGTCCCGCAATCTGATCCATCACATCCTGGATACCGCGGCGGGTTTCCTGGGGGTGTCCGACCGGGAGGTAAAAAAAGTTCCGCTATTGCGTGGGGTGTCGGTATTCAATCTTTTCTTTGAAAACTCCACCCGAACCCGCACGACCTTCGAGATTGCGGCCAAGCGCTTGTCGGCCGATGTCGTGAATCTCAACATCAACACTTCGTCCACCGCCAAGGGCGAGTCGTTGCTCGACACCATCGACAATCTGGTCGCCATGCATGCCGACATGTTCGTGGTGCGGCATGCGCAAAGCGGTGCGCCGTTCCTGATTGCCGAACACGTTGACCGCACGCGCGGCAACGTGCATGTGATTAACGCGGGTGATGGCCGCCATGCGCATCCCACGCAGGGTCTGCTCGATGTTTACACCATCCGGCATTTCAAGAAGGACTTCACCAATCTGCGCGTGGCGATCGTGGGCGACGTGCTGCACTCGCGGGTGGCGCGCTCGGATATTCACGCGCTCACCACGCTGGGGGTGCCCGAGGTGCGCGTGATCGGCCCACGAACTCTCATTCCGGGTGGCCTCGAGCAGTTGGGCGTGCATGTGTTCCATGACATGCGCGAGGGACTGCGTGGGGTCGATGTGGTGATCATGCTGAGGCTGCAGAACGAGCGGATGCGGGGTGCGCTGCTGCCGTCTGCACAGGAATATTTCAAGCACTACGGCCTCACCGAAGACAAGCTCGCGCTCGCCAATACCGACTGTATTGTGATGCACCCCGGGCCGATGAATCGCGGGGTGGAAATTGATTCTGCGGTCGCTGACGGACCGCAGGCCGTCATCCTCGATCAGGTGACCTTCGGCATCGCGGTGCGGATGGCGGTCATGAGTCTTCTCGCAAAGTCCTGATGATGAACATGCCCCTGAGAATCTCGATCGTCAACGCGCGTGTGGTGGCGCCGGGCGGTGGACCGGCGGGTAACGGCGCCAGCGATGTTCATGTTGCCGATGGCAGGCTGGTGGCGGTGGGTGCGGCGCCGTCTGGGTTTGTGGCTGACCGGGTCATCGACGGCAAGGGGTGTCTGCTTCTCCCCGGGGTGGTTGACTTGGCTGCGCGCCTTCGCGAGCCCGGCTTCGAATACAAGGCGACGCTTGAATCGGAGATGCAGGCGGCGCTGGCCGGTGGGGTCACTGCGCTCGCCTGTCCGCCCGATACCGACCCGGTGCTCGATGAGCCGGGCCTGGTCGAAATGCTCAAGTACCGGGCACGCGGCATTGACGGTGCACGTCTCTATCCGGTGGGGGCCCTGACCGTGGGCCTGAAGGGCGAAACCATCACCGAAATGGCCGAGCTCGTTGAGGCGGGCTGCGTTGGTTTTTCGCACGCCCTGGCACCTATCTCCGACACCCAGATTCTGATGCGGGCGATGCAGTATGCGAGTACGTTCGGCTACAGCGTCTGGCTGCATCCGCAAGACCCGCAACTTGCACGCGGCGGCGTGGCGCATGCCGGGCCTTATGCCAGCCGGCTGGGCCTCTCAGGTGTACCGGTGATCGCAGAGACGGTGGCGCTCCATACGATCTTTGAACTGATGCGGGTGACCGGCTGCCGGGTCCATCTGTGCCGCCTGTCCTCGGCCGCCGGGCTGGAGCTGGTGCGTCGCGCGCGGGCAGAGGGCTTGCCGGTCACGGCGGATGTGGCGATTCACCATGTGCATCTGATCGATGTGGATATCGGGTTTTTCGACAGCAACTGTCGGGTCGACCCACCGTTCCGATCACAGCGCGACCGCGATGCGATCCGCGCGGCGCTTGCCGACGGCACGATCGACGCGCTCTGCTCCGATCACACGCCGGTCGACGATGACGCAAAGCAGCTGCCGTTTGGCGAGGCCGAACCTGGGGTCACTGGGCTTGAGCTGCTGTTGCCGCTCACGCTCAAGTGGGCGGCGGAGGCCCGTGTCCCGGTTGAGCAGGCACTGGTGAAGCTCACGACCGGACCAGCGGGCATCCTAGGGCAGCCTGGCGGCCGGCTGGCGGTGGGCGAGCCTGCCGACCTCTGTCTGGTCGACCCCGATGAGCACTGGGTGGTGTCGCGTGGCTCGCTCGTCAGTCAGGGCTCGCACACGCCGTTTCTGGGTCGCGAGTTGCTCGGTCGGGTGAGGGCCACGCTGGTAGCCGGGCGGGTGGTGTTCGAGCGCGCCAAGGGGCTTCTTTAGCGCGAGGCAGGGGTGTATGATGCGATCGCATCATGATGACTTGATGCGGTAAGGTGATGCGAACTACGCTCGATCTCGATCCCGATGTGCTCGCCGCCGTGAAAGAGCTCGCGCATCAGCGCAGGAGCTCGGCCGGTGCCGTGGTGTCCGACCTGGTGCGGAAAGCGCTCGCGGGGCCGGTGTATGTCGCCAACGACAGCGCGCCACAGGTTGGGGGCTTCCAGCCGTTTGCCTCGCGCGGAGCGGTGGTGAGCGACTCCGCGGTGAATGCGTTGCGCGACCAGGAGGGCGTCTGATGCGCGCGTTGCTCGATGTCAACGTGCTCATCGCCCTGCTCGATTCTGACCACATCCACCACCAGCGCGCCACGCGCTGGATGTCACGCGCGCAATTTACCGGCTGGGCCTCATGCCCGATCACGCAAAATGGCTGTGTTCGCATCATGTCGCAGCCCGCGTACCCAGGGGCATTGCCCCTCCGAAGCGTCGTTGACCGTCTGGGCCTGGCAACACGTCATTCAAGCCACCAGTTCTGGCCTGATAGCGTGGCGCTGGTGGATCATCCAGATATTGCCTGGGATCACCTCACGGGTCATCGACAGCTCACCGATGCTTATTTGCTTGCCCTGGCTGTCAGTCACGGTGGTCGCTTCGTCACCCTTGATTCACGCGTATCACTTCGGGCGGTACCGAAAGCCCGTCCGGAACAGCTGGTGGTGCTGGCGGCGCAGACCGAGGCCGGGTAGCGCGCGTGACTTCGCTTAATCGGTGCGCCCCCGCACCGCGCTCATCGCGGTGCGCAGGGTGTCGGGAACCGTGTCGTCCGTTGGAAGTGAAAGCCTCTCGGCAATCGCTGCACGCGCGGCGCGTGCCGCCTGCTGACGCGTGGCAGGTTCGCTCAGCACGGGTAGCGGGTGGAGCGCTGCGATGAATCCTGGGGAACCCAGCACGCGCTTCATCGATTCGCCGAAACTCATGTTGCCCGTGAAGTCGATAGCAGCGCTGTACTGGCCCTGCAGGTCGGTGTAGCGGACTCCCACCGGAATGATGGGCGCTTGCGCGCGCAGGGCGGGTTCGAGCAGGTTGCCATGAAACTGGAGCAGACGCAGCCCATCACTGGTGGTGCCTTCCGGGAAGACGGCCACGCGCCGACCTGCCGCCAGCATGCTCTGGATGCGCTCATTGAGCTGATGGACTGCGTGGCGCTTCCCCCGTTCAATGAAGAGCGTGCCCGCACCGATGACAAGCCGCCCCACCACTGGCCACGATGCGATCTCGATCTTCGCAACAAAGTGCGCCGAGGTGGTGGCCAGCATCAGAAAAATGTCGATCCAGCTGATGTGGTTCGCGACGATAAGCGCGGGACCTTGAAGCGAGGCAAGCGACTGCGCCCCCTGAGCGGGTTGCTCCACCAGCCTGATCCCGCAGGCGCGAAGTAGCCAGCGCGACCAGCGCGCGATGATCCGGTCGCGCCGGGCATAGCTCACCCGCGGGAAGACCACCGCAATCGTAAGCAGTCCGCCCAGCAATAGCGCGATGGCAAGTGGCGCACGACGCGCGATTCGAAAGGCGGAAGCGATCAAGACTGCGTTCCCTGCGGCAGGAGGGTCGCGAGGTGGTTGGCGCGTTGCGGGCGCGTGTGAAGGCGGTCAGACACCCTGGGCTCCGCAGTCTGGGCACTCCACCTGAATGACTTTGCGATCAGAGAGCCGGATGGCGCTGAGTTGACGGCCCCAGACACAGCCCGTGTCGATTGCAACCAGATCGGGGCGATTGATGAGGCCAAGCGCCGACCAATGGCCGAACACGATCGGCGTGTCCGCGGTTCTGCGCCCTGGCGCATCGAACCATGGCATGAACCCGGCGGGCGTTGCGCCGATGCCTTCCTTGGTGGCGAATTCCATCCGGCCGCTGGCATCGACAAAGCGCATGCGCGTGAGCGCATTGATGACGATCCGCAGCCGCTCGGGGCCGTGCAACGCGTCATCCCATTGCGAGGGTTCGTTGCCGTACATCTGGGGAAGAAACGCGAGCCAGTCTGGGCCGGAGAGCACCTGCTGAACTTCAGCCGCAACGGAAAGCGTTTGCGCGACCGACCACTGCGGCAGGACCCCCGCATGGACCATCAGCCAGCCGTGATCAAAGTGTGCGAGCGGGCGGGTACGGATCCAGTCGAGCAATTGCGCGCGATCGGGCGCGGTCAGGATATCGTCGTAGGTGTCGGTCCGATGGGGTTTGCGCAGTCCCGCCGCAATCGACAGCAGGTGGAGATCGTGATTGCCGAGCACGGTGGTGATCCGCTCACCCTGACCAATCACCCAGCGAAGCGTGTCAAGCGAGCGCGGGCCTCGATTGATCAGGTCGCCCGTCAGCCAGAGCGGCGCTTCGGGCGGAAGCTGTTCGACCAGGGAGAGGAGCGGGTCGAGGCAACCTTGCAGGTCGCCGATGATCCAGGGGGCATGCATGAGCGTGATGGTTGGTTAGCCGCGCATCCGGTCGCCGTGGCCGGATCCAGCGAGGGTCTTGACGATATAGCCCAGATAGGCCGCCACGCCAAGGCGCTCGAGCATCCGGGCATCGGTGTCGGCGAGCAATTCGGGTTCAGACATGTCGATGCCCTGAACCTGGGCGAGACCGGTGATGCCTGGCCGGGCCCGGAAGACCCCGCGGGCTGCGCGGTCCTGAATCACTTCCTGCTGACTGAACAGGCATGGGCGGGGGCCCACCATGCTCATCTCGCCTTTAAGAACATTCCAGAGCTGCGGCAGCTCATCGAGCTTGGTTCTGCGCATCAACGCGCCCAGCGGCGTGACCACAGCCGGATCGATCAGGTGCGTAGCCATCGACTCGGTGCCCTGCCGCATGGTGCGAAACTTGATCAGCGTGAAAGGCTGCTGGTGCCGCCCGACGCGGACCTGAGTGAAGATCGGCGCCCCGGTGTCAAAGTATCCCAGCACCAGAAGGATCAGCAAGACGGGTGCGAAGACGACCAGTCCGATGGCTGCAAGCACGACATCGAGAAAACGCAGCATCGGTCTTATCTGATTCCTGGCGTTGGGTTTGAGGCCTGGGCAAAACGGGCGGATTTCGCCCACCGCTTTGCTGGGCATCTGGGCAGTTTTCCGCGAACGCGCGCTGCGGCGGGTGCGGGCGTGGCGATCGGTCGCAGGAGCGAAGTGTATATTCTTCGGCTGCGCGGCGTTTCCATAGGACCATTCACCGATGCCGGTGGCTTCAGTGTTTAATCGGGCGATCACACGACTATTGGGGTTGAGTCGACCAGCCAAGCAGTGGGCCATGATGGGTGTCGACCTCATCCTGCTGCTTGCTGCCGCCGCCGCCGCATACTGGCTTCGCATGGGCGAGACCTTCCTCCCCAACGCGGAGCAGTGGCTGCTTATTGTCGCCGCCCCGCTCATCGCCATTCCGGTGTTTCTGCGCTTCGGCCTGTACCGCTCCATCATTCGCTTTGTCGGTGAACACGCGCTCTGGGCCATTACCAAGGGGATGACCCTTGCTGCGGTGCTGTGGGCGGGCCTTGCGTTCCTCACCCAGATGACGGGAATCCAAGGACTGCCGCGTACCGTCCCAGTGCTCTACTGGCTACTGGGAACCGGGTTCGTGGTGGCCTCGCGCTTTATCGCCCGCACCCTGCTCTGGATGCCGCTTCACCGGCGCTTTGCGGGGCGCCAGGCGCTGATTTATGGCGCAGGCACTGCAGGGCGCCAACTCGCGGCCTCGCTTCGAAGGGGGCGCGATCTGTTCCCAGCCGGTTACCTCGACGACGACGCTGCACTGCATGGCAAGGACATCAGCGGACTGCGCGTCTATTCCCCGGCTGAGCTGCCGATGCTGATCGAAACCTTCGACATCCGCGATGTGATCGTGACGCTGCCCAACGCCACGCCCGCGCGCAGACGCGAAGTGGTGACGCTCCTCGAACGCTTCGCGCTGCGGGTACGCATCCTTCCTGCGCTGGCCGATATCGCCTCCGGGCGGCATCTGGTGAGCATGATGCGCGAGGTGGACATCAGCGATCTCTTGGGTCGAGACCCTGTCGGTGCTGACCCATCACTCCTCGGTCAATGCGTGACGGGCAAGGTGGTGCTGGTTACCGGGGCGGGCGGCTCCATCGGTTCGGAAATCTGTCGCCAGGTTTCCGCGCTCAAGCCCTCGCGGCTCATCTTGCTCGAAATGTCCGAGGCGGCGCTCTATGAGATTGATCGCGTTCTGCGGCCGATTGCCACCTGCGAGGTGCTGAGTCATCTGGGCTCGGTGGGCGATCGCGAACTGGTCAACCGCCTGATGCGCGACTACCGTATCCAGAGCGTCTATCACGCTGCTGCCCACAAGCATGTGCCGCTGGTTGAGCAGAATGTGCTCGCGGGCGTACGCAACAACGTGCTTGGCACCCAGACGCTGGCGCAGGCCGCGTTTGACCACGGTGTTGAAACCTTTGTGCTCATCTCCACCGACAAAGCCGTCCGACCCGCCAATGTGATGGGGGCGACCAAGCGATGGGCGGAACTGATCCTGCAGGACTTTGCAAGAAGAGCTCGCGATGAGCACCGGCGCCAGCGTTTCTGCGCCGTCCGGTTCGGCAATGTGCTCGGCTCGTCGGGGTCGGTCATTCCGCTCTTCAAAGAGCAGATCGCACACGGCGGGCCGGTCACGGTGACGCATGCTGAGGTCACCCGCTATTTCATGTCGATCCATGAGGCGGTGCAGCTCGTGATTCAGGCGGGCAGCATGGCGGGCGGCGGTGAAATTTTCCTGCTGGATATGGGTGAATCGGTTCGAATCATTGATCTCGCACGCAACATGATCCGGCTCGCCGGGCACACCGTGCGCGATGAGAACAATCCGAACGGCGATATAGAAATTGTGATCACGGGGCTGCGGCGCGGTGAAAAACTCTATGAGGAGCTCACGCTGTCGCAGAGTCAGGTTGAGGGCACTGCGCATCCGAAAATCATGCGGGTGAACGAGCCTGCCGACCTCGCCCGGGTGCTGAACACCAAGGTGTCGCTACTGATCCAGGGCGTTCGATCCGAGGACGAATCCGCAGTGCGCGACCTCCTCATGTCGACGGCCGGGGCGATTGACCCGGCGGTCGCCCGCGTGGTCCCCCTCAGACGATTGGCGCAGTGAATCCTCTAGCCTTCCCTCAAGCTCCCATGACATCGACCCTCCATCACCCTGAAATTTTCAAGGCCTACGATATCCGTGGCATCGTCGATCACACGCTCACCGAGGCGGTGGTCGAGCAGGTGGGCCGGGCGCTGGGGCAGCTTGCGAGCCGCGCTGGCCAGCGTGAGTTTGTAATCGGTCGCGACGGCCGCCTTTCGGGTCCGCGCCTGTCGGCCGCGCTTGCGCGAGGCATTCTTGCAACCGGTATGGATGTCATTGACATTGGCATGGCGCCGACCCCGGTGGTCTATTACGGCACCTTCGAACTGAACACCGGCAACGGCGTTGCGGTGACCGGTAGCCACAACCCGCCCGACTACAACGGGCTCAAGATGGTGGTGGGCAAAGACGCCCTTTATGGCGAGGCCATCACCGCGCTTCGCCAGGCTATTGAAAGCGGCGCGCTGTCGGCTGCGCCTTCAGGTGTTCAAGGCACGCTACGTCAGGTGGACCTCACTGACCGCTATCTCGCCCGCATCACCTCAGATGTTCGTTTGTCCCGGCCGATGAAAATCGCCATCGATTGCGGAAACGGTGTGGCGGGTGCCCTCGCGCCGCGGCTCTTTCGCGCGCTCGGCTGCGAGGTCATCGAGTTGTTCTGCGATGTCGATGGCAATTTTCCCAATCACCACCCCGATCCCGCTCATCCGGAAAATCTGCAGGATCTGATCCGGTGTCTGCGCGAAACCGATGCTGAACTCGGCATTGCCTTTGATGGCGATGGTGATCGGCTGGGGGTGGTGACCAAGGCGGGCAACATCATCTATCCGGACCGGCAGCTGATGCTGTTTGCCGCTGATGTGCTGTCGCGTAACCCGGGTGCGGAAATCATCTACGACGTGAAGTGCAGCCGTAATGTTGCACGCTGGATTCGCGAACATGGCGGGCGTCCCACCATGTGGCGCACGGGCCATTCGCTGATCAAGGCGCGATTAAAAGAAACGGGTGCCCCGTTCGCAGGCGAGATGAGCGGGCATCTGTTTTTCAAAGAGCGCTGGTATGGCTTTGACGATGGCCTCTATGCCGGTGCGCGACTGCTGGAAATTCTCTCGCGCCACGCCGACCCCTGTGCAGTGCTGGAGGGCTTGCCCGACTCCATCACCACTCCCGAGCTTCAACTCGCCACCGCTGAAGGGGAGAACCATTCGCTGGTGGATGCTCTCAAGCGCAATGCGCGCTTTCCAACTGGCACCGAGGTCATCACCATCGACGGCATCCGGGTGGAATATCCCGATGGGTTTGGGCTTGCACGCCCCTCCAACACCACGCCGGTGGTGGTGCTCCGGTTTGAATCCGATACACGTGAGGGGCTGGCGCGGATTCAGGCCGATTTCAGGCGCGCGATCCTGAGTGAAAAGCCCGACGCGGTGCTACCGTTCTGACCGGGCGCAGCGCCCGTTGCGCGCTGCCCTCCATCGCTCAATCAAGGCGCAGGGGCTCAGAGAGGTCAACAAGCCCGGTTCCGCTCCAGTGCCCGAACGATGTCAGATCGAGTTTTGGTGAGGCAATCGCGTTCCAGTTGTCGACCATGTTCACGAACCGGATGTCATCGATCACCAGGATGCGACCGGCGCAGGGCGAGAGCCGCGTGAGTTGTGCGAGCAGGCGTGCTTCGAAGCTGCCATCTTTCGGCCCATCGAGAAAAATGAATTTTGAGGCGTCGAGCAGGGGCTGGTGAGTTTTGAACTGATCGGGGTCGGCGAGATCGGCAAGGTGCTGGATCACCCGGCCGCCGGAGAAGTCGCTGTCGCTGAGATGGCTCTCGAAGTTGCGCCAGGGCACCACATCAAAGGTATGAAGCTGCCCGCGCGCGGCCTGAGCGAGCGCGAAGGAGCCCATGCCTGTGAACGTGCCGATCTCAACAACGGACTCGGGCTCGAGCAAGGTGACCATCGCTTTCAGCAAGCGATAGTGCTCGCCCGGATAACGGTTATAAAGCACGCTATCGGGGAGCTCGGGGCGAAAGCCTGTGATTGGGGTGCGCGCTGCGAGCGCAGCGGCCTGGAGCGCGAGATCGATGAGGGCTTGGGAGGTGGCATGGGTACTGCCTGCCGAGGAAACGACCGATGGCAGCGCATGACCTGCCCGCTCGGGGTGGGCGAGGACCAGACGCGACAGCGCCTTGTAGAGCTTGCGAACGAGACGTTTGGGTTCAGCGTGTTGCATCGGACACCTTATCGAGGGGACGGCTCAACAGGGCCAGCCAGTCGGGCCTGCACAAGTACCAGGGCGACGCTGATCACGAGCATCAGCGCGTAGTAGTTGTGAGCCAGATTCACGCTGGTCAGGTTACTGACCGCATGAACAAACAGAATGCCCCACATCTGGAGGGCTGATGCGGGGTAGTGTGGCCTCAGCCTGACCGCCATCATCGCGAGCGCGCCCAGCGGGAGCAGGAAACCAAGAAGCGAGATTACGCCGCCGTCCATCCCGTGATGCAGATAAGCGTTATGGACATGACCCATGTCCCTCACGTGCCAAAGCGCTGCTGCCTTCGCCTCGGACTCTCCCAGGCCGCTTTCATGGATGCGCGCGAGCCGATTCTGCGCGCCGACGCCGATCCAGGGCGACGCTTTGAAGGTTTGCCAGGCGAGGGTGAAGAGATAGACCCGCGCGCCAGTGGGGGTGTTGTATTGCTGCGTGTCCCGTACCTGCTGAACGCTGGTAACGGCTTCTCGCAGGCGAAGCGGGTCGGCGGGATGGGCGATCGCGATCGCAAGGCCGATCACGATGGCAAGCCCACTCAGCGCGCTTACGATCAGCACGCGCGCGCGGTTGACGCTACGACGGTACCAGCTGACGAGCAACACTGCGACGCACCAAACAATCACGGGGTAGACGCCACGCGACTGGCTACCGAGGATGGCGATTGCGCCGCAGAGGACGCCCAGCGCCGCTACTACGCGACTGCGCGCAGATTCGGTGCTGTCAGCAGCACGAGCCACCAGCAGCGTGATGATGAGGCCCATGGCTGCCGCCCAGGCGATGGCGTGACTGGGTAGTTGTTCGCGTTCATGGGCGAGTTGCGCCACGACCAGCGCGACCAGGCAGGCGACCGAGAGTGCGACGGTGAGTGCAAGGCTCCCCGTTGCGCTGCGCCTGAAGCGCACCACCCGGGTGAGCCAATAGGCGGCGAGCGCGCCAGTGACCAGGCGGATCCCTGCGTTGATCTCGGATGAGTACTGCGGATAGAGTTCATTCCAGATGGCTGCGCTCACGATCCAGAGGGTCAGGCCGAGTGCGGTGGCCACCAGCCAGACGCGGGCGATCTGATCGAGCGCGTCCGCTACCGGCCAGGGGCGTTGCCGAGCCGCGAGGATGGCGGTGCCGATGAACGTGAGGCCCCATAAGGTGCCTGCGATTTTGGAGTTGAGACTGGACAGCGCGAGCAGGACGAGCGCCACGCCTGCTGCGGCTTGCGCGGACCGGAATCGGGGCAGCGTTCCGGACACGTCAGCCGTCTTGTCGCTGAAAGATTGCCGATTGCCCCATCCGGTCGGTCAGGAGGTACCCGGCATGCTCCAGGGTGTGGCAGGTGCGCGAGTCGAGCAGCGCGCGAATATCCTTTTGCGCCATCTCGATGCAGAGGACGCGTGGCCGAACCTGCCATTGATCGATGGACGCGATTGCGCGCTCATCGAAGCCTTCGATGTCGATGTTGAGCAGATCCAGACCAGCGCCTTCTGGCGCGCCGTAGCGGTTGATGATCTCGGTGATTGAGGTGCAGGGCACCTGCTCGGTGCGCGTGGTGCCACGCTGTTTAGCGAGCTCTGGATCGCACGTGGCACCGAGGTCGAGCGCCATGTTGGAGTGGAGCGTGATGTGGGTCTGGTTCGCGGCGGTGGTGTCATCAACCACAGCGGTCCACAGATTGACGTCGCGCGGGCGTACCCGCTTAAAGAGATCGATCGCCGCGCAGCTGGCATCAACGTTCACGCCATTCCAGCCCATCAGCCACAGGTAAGCCGTGTTGGATTGCCGGAACGGGTGGTGAGCGCCGATGTCGATGTAGAACCCCGTGGACTGCTTGCGCCCGAACAACTTGTGCAGCATCACGTCTTCGCCGTGCTGGCTGAAGTGCACGCGCAGGCTACCCTGGTGAATGAACTGAAAGACTCGCGATAGTTTCATGAGAGGGGGCGTTCCGCTGGGCCGTCGCGTTAAGCGCCAGCCTGCGCGCGCTTAGCGTTTGACCGTGCCATTCAGAATCGCCCGATCATACTTGAGCGCGGCATAGCGAAAAAAGCACTCTAGCGCAATGAAAAAACAGAACAGGAATCCTTCAGCGCCGCAGAGAAAACCGCGTCGAAAAAAATAAAGCCGGATAAAGATGGCGAGTGCCGAGCCCAGGCCGCGCAACAGCCCGCCGGTCTTGCCGGCGGCTGCGCGTTTGGCTGCGCCCAGCTGAACATATTGCGCGAGCTTCAGCAGACTGTCGTAGACCGTCTCGCGCGAGTAATGCAGAAGCCGGTTGCGCATTGTGATGACGGGCAGTGAGGGGTCGCTCAGCACTGCGCCCTCGTGCACCACCCCCTCGAAGCGGAGCAGCGTATCAGTGCGAAAAAGTCGCTCGATGCCCCCGGTGGATTTCATGGCGCTGAGCGGTCGGCCATAGGCGACCTGGTTCCAGAGGATGGCGCCCCGGATCGGTTGGTCGCTCGCGATCAGTTCGAGTATTTCATCGCGAAGCGCAGGCGCAATGACCTCGTCGGCATCCAGAAAAAAAATGTAGCGGGTGCTGACGTGCGCGAGCAGTCGATTACGCTGGGTGGCAAAGCCTTCCCACTGCGCGTAAACATGAACTTCAGCCCCGGCGGCGGCAGCGATGTCCCGGGTGTCATCGGTGCTGCCGGAATCAATCACCAGCACCTGATCTGCGAAGGACGCACTCGCTACGCAGGCGGCGATACGGCGTGCTTCGTTCATGGCCAGAATGCCGATGCAAAGTGTCGGCCGGTGGCTTCTGGAATCAGTCATGAGGTCTCCAGCGTGTCAGACCTGCGATTCGCCCGCTCAGGCGGGCGAGCATTCGGGGCGAGAAGGCAATCAGTCTGAGTGGCCAGCCGGCCAGGGCAAGGGTGAGCGTGCGCGTGCGCAGGCTGCGCGCGGCCGCGATGCCGGTATGCTTTTCGGCAAACAGCAGCTTTGACTGCGCGTGATGATAGCCACGCAGGTATTCGGCGCGCAGTCGCTGCCTGCCACCCACCGAGCCGCGCGATCGATGCACGGCGGTCACGCGTGGAATGAGAACGATGGCGCGCTGCCGCTCGAAAATTCGCAGGCACAGATCGTCGTCCTCGTAGTACAGAAAAAATCGCTCGTCAAAGCGATCGGCCCCTCGCATGTTGTCCATCACGAACAGCATGGCTGCGCCGCATACAAAGCCCACGCAGACGGGAGCGGACGCACCCGGACCCCTCGATACCCAGCGCGTGCTTGGCCAGCGGTAACTGAGGTCGGGCTCGCCGCGTGCATTGATCAATTGTGGCGCGACGATCGCTGCATCAGGCAAGCGCGTGGCCTCTTGCACCAGAATGGCTAGATCTTCAGCTTCAATCTCACAATCAGGATTGAGGAGGAACGCAAACGGCGTTGTCACCCGGTCGAGCGCACGATTGTTGGCTGCGCCAAATCCCAGATTTCGCTCCAGTGCAATCACTTCCGCATGCGGCAGCATGGACCGCGCGATCGGGGCGCTGCCATCGCTGCTGCCGTTATCGACGATGATCACGTGAGGACAGACCTTCAGTAGCGGGGCGAGGGTCGGCAGGCAGTGCGCGCTTTCGAAGGTGACGACAATGACTGTGACGCGGTCGAGTTGTGAGAGGTCAGCTTTCGATGCAGGGGATACCCACGCGGAGTGCGGGGAGACGGGGGGCAGATACCCAGCCGACATAGATCCGCTCATGCCTCGGCGAACAGTTGCCGGTAGACCGCGCCGATGCCCTCGGCTTCACGCTCAAGCGTGAACTGCGCCTTCACGCGGGCGAGCGCCTGACCGCCGAACGCGGCCGTGGCGGAAGGATCGGACAGCAAGTCGGACAGCGCACGCGCGAGTCCGCTCGCATCGCCTGGCTCGACCAGGAGCCCGTTGACACCGGGCTGCACCAGCGCCTCAAACGCACCGGTTCTCGAGCAGATCAGGGCACAGCCCGTGGCGGCCGCCTCGAATGGTGTGAGACCAAACGGCTCATAGCGCGGACACGCCACACAGATGAGGCAGCGCCGGTACCAGTCAGCGACCTGCGATGCGGGGATTTCGCCAAGGAAGACGATCCGCTGCGAGAGGCCAGCGGCTGCGATTTTCTGCCGGAGCGCTTCTTCGAAGGCCTGATGTTGCGGCTGGGCCAGGCCGGCGATCACGGCGGTGGCCTCGGGGAATCGGGGCAGTGCCGCGATCATCGCCTCGACAAAAATATCGGTGCCCTTGTCGGGACGAACGCGTCCGAATACACCGATGCCGTAGCGGCCAGGCAGCCCGCTCTCGGCCCATGCGGCCAGTTTGTCAGGCGGGGGACTGAACCGGGTGAGGTCAATGCCATGGGCGACCACCGCGGTGGTGTTGGGAACAAAGCTTGCCGCCTTGTCGGTGGTGGAGATCACCGCGTTCATCCTGGAGATCAGCCAGCGCGGAAACCATCCATGTCGATGCTGGGCAGCCGAGGTGAATACCAGGCGAATCGGGAGCCTCAGGACGTCGCGCGCCCACAGGCCCGCCATCATTTCGTGATCACGGCGCACATGCCAGATTCGAAACGCCCGACCCGGCGGCGGGCGGCGTGAGATCTGGATTGCCTCGCGCAACGTCATCCCCGGCACCCCGTTTGAGAGGGTCGTGCCACAGTAGCCGAGCGGCCACTGCGCCATCTGGAGCGGCACCAGTGCGTTGACCGTGGCCGAGACACCGGTGTAGCGCGCTTTCAGATTGAAGACGATGACTTCGGGGTTGGGACTGAGCGGCATTGCACGCGCTTGATCAATCGGACTGCGCAGCTTGACTGCACAGCGAGCCGGAAAACCCGGGCGATAGCGTCAGCCCGCGCGGGACCGCTGCGCTTGCCCAGGGTGCTCCCAGAGCATAGCATCCGGCCCCAGCATGGTCTCAATTGCTCGAATCACCGTCGGTGAGCGACTCGCGCGGCTCCTTTACTGCGTGGCCTGGTGGCTCGTTACGCCCGCGCTGCTGCTCTGGTTCGTTGCGCGCGGACTGCGCCAGCGAGGCTACCTGGCTGCGATCGCCGAGCGTTTTGGCTACTGTCCGAGGACTGACCCTGAGGCCCGGCTGGTCTGGGTGCACGCGGTATCGGTAGGAGAAACGCGCGCAGCCGAGCCGCTGATCCGGGCTCTGCTTGAGCGCTGGCCTGACCTCAGGATTCTGCTTACCCACATGACGCCGACCGGCCGCGAGACCGGCGCGGGTGCGCTCGCGGATCTGGTGGCGGCCGGGCGTCTGCGCCAGGCCTGGTTGCCTTGGGACTACCCGGGTGCCACGCGCCGTATGCTGTCGCGCGCCCGCCCGGCTCTGGGGATCATCATGGAGACCGAACTCTGGCCAAATCTGGTGGCGTCCGCCCGTAGCCTCTCGGTACCGGTGGTGCTCGCGAATGCGCGTTTGTCCGAGCGGTCGCTTCGTAAGGGCCTGCGCTGGCGGGCCCTGATCGGCCCTGCGCTGCGGAGCCTCGATCAGGTGCTGGCGCAGACCCAGTCCGATGCGCTGCGCCTCGGGCAGCTGGGGCGTGAGGCGGTACCAGCGATCGGCAATCTCAAGTTCGATATCGACCCGCCCGCCCCGATGCTGGCCCGGGGCGCACTGTGGCGTGAGCGCTTGCTCTCTCGAAAACCCTCACGGGGTATAGTGATGGCCGCGAGCACTCGCGATGGTGAAGAAGCGCTGCTATTGGCCGCCTGGCGCGCCCTCGGCGAGCCGGCGTCCGATTCAGCGCGGCCGCTTCTGGTGGTGGTCCCACGTCATCCCCAACGATTTGATGCGGTCGCTCAGCTCGCGCGGGACCAGGGCTGGCGGGTGAAACGACGCTCGGCGTTCGATCATGATGGGCCGGAGGGGGCTGACGCGGACCTGATCATCGGCGACTCGATGGGCGAGATGTTTGCCTGGTATGCGCTTGCTGACGTGGCAATTATCGGTGGCTCGCTCGCGCCGCTCGGGGGCCAGAACCTGATCGAGGCTTGCGCGGTGGGCTGTCCGGTCGTGCTGGGGCCGCACACCTTCAACTTTGAGGAGATCAGCAACGATGCGGTGGCGACCGGCGCCGCACTGCGCGTGCCTGACGCCGCTGGAGCCGTGGGCGAGAGCGTGCGTCTGCTCGGCGAGCCGGCCCGCAGACAGGCCATGTCAGCCGCAGCGCTGGCGTTTGCTGCGCAGCATCGCGGGGCCACGGCCCGCACGCTGGCTGCCGTCGCGCCGATCATCGAAGCCAGAACGGGTTATCGATCGGCGGCCTCGCATGCGCCGCGCAAGGCCTAGAATTCTGGCTTTCATTCGCAATTGGCGAACCGCCTATGCCCTCGGACAACCTCCCGCCTGCTATGCCGGCGGCGCCCGCAGCTTTTGACTCCGGTTACCTCGAATGGAAACAGTGGAGCGGCGAGAACTTTGCCCGTCTCAAGAAGGCCGACTCAAAATATTTTGATGCCGAGGTGCGCCGTGCCCGCCGCGAGTTCGGCCCCGGATCGGATGTGCTCGAGGTGGGTTTCGGTAGCGGTGCTTTTCTTGCGTACGGGCGAAACCGGCAGTGGCGGATGTCTGGGCTGGAGGTGAACCCGGATCTGGTTCGACTCGCACGCGAGGCAGGTTTCAACGCCGAGTGTGCGCAGGGGTTTGAGGGCTTTGCAGACCAAAGCGCCGATCTGGTGGTGGCCTTCGATGTCCTTGAGCATATCGCGCAGGATCAGTTGCGCGATTGGCTGCTCGAGGTGATGCGGGTGCTCAGACCCGGGGGCGTGTTCATCGCGCGCTTTCCCAATGGCGACTCACCCTTTGGACTCATCCATCAGAACAGCGACATCACGCATGTCACCGTGCTGGGTAGCGGCAAGGTGGAATACCTGGCCCAGGCGGTATCAGCCGAACTGCTGTTTGCGGGTGGACAGGCGCAGGTGCTCTATAGCTCCAGCCCCGTTCGCTGGCTGAGGAAACTGCTCGGTCGGGTGTTCCGTTGGTCGTTGAACACGCTGGTTTACCTGGTTTACTTCCGGCGTCGCGATTTTGCTTCCGAGAATATGACCGCGGTGCTGCGCAAGCCTCAGCGCCAGATGCCGTAGCGATCGCGCAGGTAGTCGATACACATCCGGTTGGCGCCGTCGCGATCTACGCCCTGCTCAACATGATCCTTGAGCGCAGAGGTGCGGTCGAAGCGGCTGTCGCGCGGCATGGTGCGGGCGACGGCATTGACCCAGACCTTGTTGCCGTTTGCGCGGGCCATGCCGGAGAGCCACACGTCGTCGACGGTCCAGAGGATGTCGGGAATTTCCCAGGCGTCAGGATGAAAGACGCGCGGCGACATCATTGCACCGTAGACCCCCATGAAGACGTCGGCATAGCCCGACTGCGAGTAAATATGAATCTTGGGGGTGTAGCGCTGCAGCGTGAGCAGGCGCTTCAGGCGGTATGCGAGGTTCTTGCCAAGACGGGGCGAGACCTGAACACGCGGCAAATCGAGCTCGGTGCGCGGATGAGGTGAAACGCTGTCAACGAACCAGCCCGCCTCGCAGATGATGTCGTCGGGCCGCTCGTGGCGCGCGCGCGCGAATCGCTCGACCCAGTCTGGATCCTCGGCCCGGTCATCATCACAGAGCAGCAGGTCGACGTCTTCGCTCTGCCAGCGCTGGCACGCAGGCAGCACCTTGGTGGCAGGACCGAGGTCGTGCTCGACCTCAACCACGCGTACGCTTGGCGGCAGCGTCGGAAGCGCTGGGCGCGGTCCGGGAAAGCGGCGATAGCTGCGCGCGAGATAGAGCTCGATGAAATCAGGCTTGACTGTCTGTCGGTCAAGCGAGGCAAGCTTTCGTGACAGATTCTCGAAGCGGGGCGGAATGCTGGTGAGGGTAACGACGATCGGCCGGGCTTTCATCAGGATGAGCCGGTCCTGTCAGGTGCCATCGCGACGGCGTTCACTTTCCTGCTGGTGCGCCAGCGACCAGCATGGCGTTGACGGTTGTCAGATCGGCCTCGCCAAGCGATCCATTGGTGGTTTTCAGCCGCAGGCCATTGAGCAGTGTGTCGTAGCGCGCGCGGGCGAGATCGCGCCGGGTGGTGAAGAGTTGTTGCTGCGCATTCAGTACATCGATGTTGATCCGAACGCCCACCTGGTAGCCGAGCAGATTTGAGTCAAGTGCGAGCTGGCTTGACCGCTCCGCCGCTTCCAGGGCGCGGATCTGCGCAAGCCCGCTGTTGACACCATAGAAAGCCTGACGCGCGGCGAGTTCCGCCTGACGGCGGGCGGTTTCGAGATCGGATTGCGTGCGCTCGTGGCTAGCCAGGGCTTCCTTGATGCGTGACTCAATCAGCCCACCGGTGTAGAGGGGCTTGGCCACCTGAACGCCCACCCCACCAATGACAGAGTTGGTACCCACCTGGCTGAAGGTGGCGCTTCGCCCGTGGGCCAAAGAGCTGACCAGGTCGACGGTGAAGTTTTGCGCGACGCGCTGGCGCTCGATTTCACGCTTGGCAATTTCTGCACTGAGTTTCGCCTGTTGGACCGAGTAGTTGGCGTCGCGTGCCGCGCTGGTCCATTGAGACTCCTGGGTTGGCTGCGGCGCATCCAACTGGACACCCGGCCTGAGCATGGAGAGGGTGCCCACCTGTCGCCCCACCAGCAGGGCAAGTGCTGCACGTTTGACTTCGAGGTCATTCAGCGCGGCAAGTTCTTGAGCCACGGCCAGGTCGAACCGGGCCTGCGCTTCCTGCTGGTCGGTGATGGTGGCGGTGCCGACCTCAAAATTGCGCTTGGCTGCCGCCAGCTGCTCGGTGATGGCTCGCTTTTGAGCGCCAATGGTAGCGAGATTGTCCTGTGAGGATAGGACATCGAAATAGGCCTGCGAGACCCGCAGCACCAAGTCCTGAGACGCGGCGGCGAGCTGTACCTCGGCGACCGCGATCTGGAGCTTACTTTGCTCCAGCACCTCGGTGTTCTGCGGGCGATAAAGGGGATAGCTGAGTGAGACCGAAAAGTTCTGGTTGGTGAAGTCGGTGCTGTATTGCGGTTTACCAGCTGGAAAAATCTCGCCGTATTGACGCTGCATGGTGGCCGCGCTGTTGACCTGCGGGCGGAACGCCGCTTCCGCCTGGGGCAGTTTCTCGCGGATGGCGCCAAGCTGCAGGCGCGCGCTTGCGACTTGCGAATCATTGGCGAGCGCGAGCCGATACGCCTGCACGAGGTCTACCGCGCCAGCGAACGCAGGCAGTGTTGCAAGTACGACGAACAGCAGTGAACGGACGGGCGCACAGGATGTCATGGCAAGGGGTCTCCAGAGCCGCGGATGGCGTGGCATGCGCCGCGGTTTCAAAATACGAAGCGCTCTTTCTGGGGAAAACCGACCAGCGGGCGGGCAATGGTTTCAAACAGCGGTTCAGCAGTAAAGCGGGTGTCTGACGTGCGGGTAATGAGCTGCGCTGTCATGACCGGAGCCTCGCCAACAATGGCGACCACGCGACCACCCGCGCTCAGCGCCTGCAGCACGATGTCGGGGACAAACGGAACGGAACCGGATAGCACGATCAGGTTGAACTGCGCCGCGCCCTTGAGTTCGTCGAGTCCATTACCGTGTTTGACGGTGACCTGACTGAAGCCTGCACGGGAGAGGTTGTCACGCGCAAACGCCGCCAAATCGGCGCGAATTTCGCAGCTGAGCACGCGCTGGGCATGGCGGGCAATGAGCGCAGCCATGTAGCCCGAACCTGTTCCGATTTCGAGAACGGAATCGGCGGGCTGCGGGCGCGCAGCCTGCAGCAGCCGCGCTTCCACCTTGGGGGCAAGCATCACCTCGCCCGTCTTGACGCCGCTCACATCAAGCGGCACTTCCATGTCGGTGAACGCAAGTGAACGGTAGGCGGGCGGCACAAAGTCTTCGCGATGAATGGCCGAGAGGGTTTCGAGAATGGTCGGATCCAGCACATCCCAGGGGCGGATTTGCTGCTCGACCATGTTGTGGCGCGCAAGTTCAAAATTCATGGCGAATCGGATGAGCTAAGAGGGGAACAATCTAGTGTATCAACGAGCCGGTGCGCTTGGCATATCCGGAGCCGGTTTTTGGCGGCCTCGCCACCCTCCCAGATCATCCAGAAGCGAATAGAAGACCGGAACCACCAGCAGAGTGAGGAGTGTGGAGGCGATGACGCCGCCGATCACGGCGTGTGCGAGGGGCGCGCGTTGCTCGGCGCCCTCACCGACGCCCACCGCAAGCGGCAGCATGCCGAAAACCATGGCAAGGGTGGTCATGAGGATGGGCCGCAGGCGCACCTCAGCGGCCCGAAGCAAGGCGGCGGTCCGCGCCAGGCCCTCTCGGCGCGCTTGATTGGCAAAGTCAACCAGCAAAATCGCATTCTTGGTGACCAGACCCATCAGCATGATGAATCCGATCATCGAAAAAATATTGAGCGTTGAGCGCCAGGCGAGGAGCGCCACCGCCACTCCCAGAAGCGAGAGCGGCAGCGACGCCATGATTGCGACAGGCTGAAGGAAGCTGCCGAACTGCGAGGCGAGGATCATGTAAATGAAAACCACCGCCAGCACCAATGACTGTAGCGCGTAGCTGAACGACTCGGTCATGTCCTTGTTGCCCCCGCCGGTGGCAAGCCGGTAGCCCGGTGGCAACTCGATGCGCTCCAGATGCGGCTGGAGGAGTGCCCCCGCGCTGCCTGCGGCGATGCCGTCGGCGTTGGCCGAGATCAGCACCTCGCGGGTCAGCGCCTTGCGGTTGATCTGGGTGGGACCGAAGCCCGGGGTGAGTTCAGCCACCTGACGCAAGGGAATCATCCGGGGTTGTCCGTCAGCGTCGGCGAGAGACGAAGCGATGGTCAGACGGGAAAGGTCGGCGATCGAGCTTCGGCCCGCTGCGGGCAGCCGCACCCGGACGTCATAATTTTCGTCGTCGGGTGCGCGCCAGGTGGTGGCCGATTCGCCCGCGATGAGCGGACGGAGGGCCTGCGACAAGCGGGCGACGCTCAGCCCCAGGTCGGAAGCGAGCGCGCGGTCGATCTCCACAGTAACGGTAGGTTTGGCGGGCTTGGAACTGCTGTCGATTTCGACGATCGCTTCGCGGGTAAGCTGGGCGTTCACGGCCCGCATTGCGTCCTGAACCTGCTGGCCGATTCGTTCCAGCTCGCCGATATCCTGCCCCTGAACGCTGATCTGGATGGGCTTGCCTGACCCCACGGTGTTGAGATTACCCAGGTCGGTGAGGTGGACGCCGGGGATCCTCCGCAAGCGCTCTCGCACCGGTGCCCGCATCTGCTGAACCGAGAGCGTTCGCTCTGACCGGTCGACCAGCCGCGCGAACACGCTTGCATAGTTTCGACCGAGCGCAACGCCGGTGTTGATCGTGCCGTAGGTGAGCGTGACGCCTTCGAATTCGCGGAGCGCCGCCTCGACCATTTTCAGGCGCTGCTCGGTAAAGGAAAGGGGCGATCCGGCGGGGGTATAGAACTGGACGTAGAACTCGTTGTTATCGGCTTGCGGAACGAACTCCTTCCCGACCTTGCTCACTAGCGGAAACGCCGAAAAGAAGGCGACCAGTGCCAGGGTCATGGTGAGCGCGCGGTGCGCCAGTCCCCAGCGAAGGAGCGCCACATAGCCGCGCTCCAAACTTTGGATCAGCGCCTGAAAGCGGCGCAGGAGCCAGGCGATTGGACCGCGGCCCCGCGGTCCGTGAGCGTCCGGGTCATGCCAGACCGCTGACAGCATCGGGTCCAGCGTGAACGAGACGAACATCGACAAGAGCACGGCAAAGGCAACCGTGACACCGAACTCCTTGAAGAAGCGGCCGATGATGCCGCCCATAAATCCGATCGGGAGAAACACTGCCACGATGGTGAGCGTGGTGGCCGTGACGGCCAGTCCGATTTCGGCGGTTCCTTTGAGCGATGCGGTGCGGTGGTCCTCGCCCATCGCCTGGTGGCGGACGATGTTTTCGCGCACCACGATTGCGTCATCAATCAGCAGACCCACGCAGATCGACAGCGCGAGGAGCGTGACGAGGTTGATCGTAAAGCCCATGGCATACATCACCAGGAAGGTGCCGATCAGGGAAATCGGGAGCGTGAGCCCGGTGATGACCGTTGAGCGCCAGGAGGACAGAAACAGAAATACGATCAGCACAGTGAGGAGCGCGCCCTCGACGATATTGCGTTGGACGCTTGAGACCGAGTTGCGAATGGAAGTCGAGGCGTCGCGTACCACCACAAGCTTCACATCGGGGGGGAGCTGCGCATGACCGAGCGCTTCGGCGGTTTTTCTGACGCCGTCGACCACAGCGATGGTGTTCTCGCCCTGCGCTTTCACCACGTCGATCGATACCGCGCGTGCGCCATTGACGAGCGAGCTGGTTTCGCGCTCCTGTTCGCTGTCGACGATATCGGCGATCTGCGCGAGCCGGATCGGCTGATTGCCGCGGCGACCGACGATGATCCGCTCGAATTCCTCCACCGAGCGCATCCGCGCACGGATCTGCACCACCTGTTCGCGATCGCTTGCGATCAGGGTGCCCGCGGGGAGCTCCTGGTTTTCGGTCCGAAGCGCGGAAATGACCTGGTCGACGCCCACCCGGAACGCTTCCATGTCAGCCGGGCGGAGCTGGATCAGCACTTCGCGCCGCACCCCGCCGACGACTGTCACGCGTCCTACGCCACGAACGTTTTCTAGCCTTCGCTTGACGACCTGCTCGGCGAGCGTGGTGAGTTCGCGAGCGCCACGGGTCTCGGACTGGAGCGCCACCGAGATGACCGGGTTGTCTTCCGGGTTGACCCGGGTGACAAGCGACTCCTTGACTTCGGGCCGGAAGCTGGGCCGCACGAGCGCAATTTTTTCTCGGACATCCTGGGCAGCCCGGGCCGGGTCGACCGAGAGATCAAACTGAATGATGACGACCGACGAGCCTTCGTACGAGCGCGAGAACAGTTCATTGACGCCGCTGATCGTATTGACCTGCTCTTCGATTTTTCGTGAGACATCGACCTCGACCACTTCGGGTGAGGCGCCCGGATATTCGGTGCTTACCACCACCACCGGCAGCTGGATGTCGGGGAACTGATCCACCGCCAGGCGCTTGTAGGAAAAGAGCCCGAGCACGACGAACGCGAACATCATCATCGTCGCAAAGACCGGGTGGTTGACCGAGACGCGGGTGAGCCACATCGGCGACGTGTCCGGTGGCTTGGGTCAGCGCGGACCGACGCGTACGGGCGCGCCGGGTCTGAGCATGCCGACATTGATCGCGATGACCCGATCGCCGGTGGCAAGCCCGGACACCACCTCGACCAGACCCAGGCCACCCGTGGGTGCTCGGGCCCCATCGTCAAGAAGTCCCAGCTTCACTTCGCGTTCCGCAATAACCTCGCCTTCGATCAGATAGACGAAGCGCCGACCCGCCGCGTCGCGAACCGCAGCCGGGGGAACCGCGATGACGCCTTCCCGGGTTTCGAGAATCAGCGAACCCTGAGCGAACAGACCCGCGCGCAAACGTTCGTCGCCTCGATCGAGGCCGATGTAGACCGCGATTGCGCGGGTGCCTGCCTGGGTGGCGGGGTTGATCCGAAGCACCCGACCGCCGAAGGCCTCCGCGATACCCTCGATGCGCATCGTGACCCGCTGACCGGTCCGCAGGCTCCCTGCCTCCCCGGCGGGCACTTGCGCCTCCACCTCCAGACCCGACAGATCGACGATCGACAGAATCCGGTTGTCAGGCGAGACTTTTTCTCCCGGCTGCACATAGCGTTGCGACACCAGGCCTGACATCGGCGCGGTGATGCGCGTATCGGCGAGTGACTTTCTCGCCTGGTCGAGTAGCGACTGGGCACTGTCGAGCGCGGCGCTGGCGACGTCCGCGCTCCAGCGGGCATTATCAAAGGCGTTCTGCGAGATGAAATTTTTTTCCAGCAGGGCCTGATTGTTGGCGAGCGTACGGCGCGCCTGCTCGAGCTGCGCCTGCGCCGAGCGGAGCGCCGCTTCGCGCTCGCTCACCCGTAACTGGAACTCGGTGGGGTCGATGCTGGCCACTCGCTCCCCCGCCTTCACTGCCATGCCCTCGCGCACCGTGATCTCGCTGATATCCCCCGAGACCCGCGATTTGACGATGGTCTGGATGGTGGCAGTGAGCGTCCCGGTGATGGGTACCACGCGGGTGAGCGTGACCGGCTCGAGTCTGATCACCTCAGCCTTGGAGAATTCAAGCGCACGCGGTGTGTTCGCGACGGGTGGTGGAGACGATGGGGTTGCAGGCTTCTGCTGCGAGCGCGGCCACCAGACCAGTGCGCCCGCGACGATGGCGAGCCCAACGACGACCAGCCCCAGGGTGCGGCCCCGGCTCATCGCGCTCGCCCCGCGGGCCTTAGCGCCGCCAGTACGAGCTCGGTGTGGGTTCTGAGGAAGCGTTCAGTGGGCACGACCTCGATCTCGGCGCAGCTGGGTGCGATCGAGCGCATCCAGATCGCTTTCAGGATCAATGGCGACATCCAGAGGACGGTGGCCGCCTCGACATCGATTTGACGGAATTCACCCGATGCGATGCCGCGGTTGAGGATCGAGCCCAATAACTGCCAGGTGGGAAGCGTGACTTCTTCGAGAAAGAAACGGGTGATATCGGGGAAATTTCCCGCTTCGCCCACGATCAGTTTGGCAATCCCCGCGAGCCGGGTTTCGCCGACCTGATGCCACCAGTCGAGGAAAAACCGGCCGAGCAGTTCAGCGCTGGCGAGCGTGGAGCGCTCGATATCTTGCCGGAAGGCTTCGATGAGGGGCAGGGCGTTGCTGCGGATGACCGCCTTGAACAGATCGTCTTTGCCGTCGTAATAGAGGTAGAGCGTGCCCTTGCTCACGCCTGCGCGAGCGGCGACGTCTTCCAGGCGTGTGGCGGCGTAGCCTCGCTCGACAAAGCAGTTAAGCGCAGCTTCGAGTAACTCGGCGGGACGGCTTTCCTTGCGGCGCTCCCAGCGCGGGGACGCGGTGGACGGGTAGGGGGAGGGATTGGCCATAGCGGGGAGGGGAGGTCGACACACCAGCCTACTACTGACCGGTAGGTCATTAAGTCTACATGATTGCTTACAAATCTTGCAGAGATGGTCTAGTTGAAGGTTGACGGTTCCCGGTACTGTCGGGCTGTCCTAACCGTTAGATCCTCAGGAGTATCGATCATGAAGGCCCGATTCCCGATTGCGCTCAGTGTGTGTCTGCTTGCGTGTGCTTTGCCGCCAGTTGCGCAGGCAAACGATGCGGTTCTGGGGGCGGTGGTGGGGGCGGGTGCCGGCGCGTTGCTGGGCCAGGCGTTTGGCGGGCGTGACGGCGCGATCGCCGGTGGGGTGATCGGGGCGCTCGCGGGCGCGGCGCAGAGCGCTCACGATCCAGGGGTAAGGGCTGCGCCGCAGGTCGTGTATTACCCGCAGGCGTATCAACCTCAGGTGGTCTATACCGCGCCCGGTCCCTACTACCCGCCGGTCTATGGCACCCATCCCGTCTACGGGCCTTCCTACACCTATAGCGCGCCGCCGGCGGTGATCTATCGGAGCGCGCCAGTGGTGGTGATCACCCATGGACGGCCGCCTCATCACCACGGCCACCGTCACGGGCACGGGTATGGCCATAGCCACTGGCATCGCTGACCTGACTCATCGTCGTTGAGGCAACGCGGCGCCTCGGTCTGCGTTCAGTCGGCCCAACTCACCAGGCCTGTCCAGGCGGTGATCAGCACCACGGCGCCGAACACAATCCGATACCAGGCAAACACCACGAAGCTGTGCGTGGCGACAAAACGCATGAGCCAGTGCACGCAGGCGAGCGCACTCGCAAATGACACGATCAGGCCCACTGCGAAGAGCGGCAGATCGGCGGCATCGAGCAGGGCCCGGTGCTTCCAGGTGTCGTAGGCGCCTGCGCCAATCAGGGTAGGAATCGCAAGGTAAAACGAAAACTCGGTGGCCACCTGGCGAGACAGCCCGAACAGCATGCCGCCGATGATGGTGGCCCCCGAGCGGCTGGTGCCGGGGATGAGCGCCGCCGCCTGAGCCAGGCCCAGTTTCAGCGCGTCAATGGGCGCGAGTCGATCGATGTCGGTCACCCGCGGACGCGAGGTGGCGCGGGCCGCTCGGGCTTCAGCCCACATGATGATGAGCCCGCCCACGATGAAAGCGGCGGCCACCGGCACCGGCGAGAACAGGTGCTGCTTGATGGTTTTTGCAAACAGAAGGCCGAGCACCGCTGCCGGCAGAAACGCGATCAGCACGTTGATGGCAAAGCGTGTGGCGCGCTGGTCGCGCCCGAAGCCGATGAGCGTTGCGCCGATTCGGGCCCGGAAGTAGACGATGACTGCGACCATTGCACCGGTCTGGATGGCCACGCTGAACAGCTTGGCTTTTTCGCCGTGAAAGCCCAGCAGGCTGGATGCCAGGATCAGATGGCCGGTACTCGAAATGGGTAGAAATTCGGTGAGCCCTTCCACCACGCCCAGGATCAGTGCCTTCACGAGGAGCGGCAGGGCAACCAGCAGTTCAAACATGGGGGGTTCTCCGGTCGGTAGCCGATGGGAGGTGGCTGCCGTCAGCGACTGCGGCCACTGGAACAGTGATCTCGTCGGCGTGCGTGCCACCGTGCATGCCGACGAAGGTGGCTGGCGCTTCGCCTGGCAGGGACTGGGTGAGGCAGAAGCGATCACGGCCGATGAGCGTGTGCGTGCCGATCCGGTCGCGGAGCAAGGACGCACTGCGGGTCGCGGGGCCGAAGCAGCCGGCCTCGATCAGCGCCGCGCTTTCATGACAGTCCACCGCATCGCCCAGCGTGATGGACACTTCGCGGGTGAAAGCGGCCTCAAGACCAGAGCGCACTCTGCAGAACGCCACCCGCGGCTCACCCGTCAGGGGCGACTCGAGCATGGCCGCCAGACGGGGGAATGACTCGATTCTGAGGATCTGCTCGGGCGGCACATCGATGAAGCCGTGGTCCGCGGCGGCAAGCAGCAGCGTGCGGGTACCAACCAGATCGGCGGCGATATCGGCAAAAAGACCTTCGAACGCCTGCAGCGCCTGGTATGCGGGCTCGCTCGCACAGCCGTACTCATGAGCCGTCATGTCGAAGTGCGGCAGATAGACGTAGACATAGTGCCCCTCGGCTGTGGGGGCGGTCAGGGCCTCGGCGATCAGTCGCCTGACCTCACCCAGTTTCGTGTAACCGCGCCGGGTAGACCCGGCGAAAGCATGCCGGCTGAAGGCGGAATCGGCAATCCAAGAGGGCTGTAGCACCGTGCAGTGGGCTTGCATGGCGCGCGTGAGGGCCGACCACTGGAACAGGTCGGTGGGCTCGATTTCTCCGGGGGAGCCCCAATAATCAAGGGGAAGCGGCCGTACCACGGCATGATGCGACGGCGACCAGAGATGCCAGCCGGTAACGGCATGCTCGGCGGGCGTTTTTCCCGTGGCAAAGGTGGTGACCGCTGGCGCCGTGCTGGAGGGGAATGTGGATTCGATCTCGCACACTTGCGATCGGATAAGCGACCCCGAGGGGCTCAGCCGGTTGAGCTGTGCGCAGCCTACGCCATCGAGGAGCAACAGCACGATGTCTCGCGCCTCATCGATGACGCGCCCGAGTGCTGGGTTCGCAAGCGGTGCCAGCGGCGAATGCCGAACAGGCGATCCGAAGCGACGCCCGATCTGTGCGGCCAGGTTGGCGATCGTCCGGCCCTGCGCATAAGCCGGAACATGAACGGGCATGAGCGCGGGCTTCAACCGGGAAAGCGCCGCGTCATGACCAGGTCCCAGACCCCGTGCCCCAGCGCCAGGCCGCGACGCTCGAACTTGGTGGGCGGACGGTAGGCGGGGCGCTCAGCGAAACCGCGCGCTTCGGCGATATCCTCAGACAACCGAACCTCGCCCGCGGTGTTCTCGAGCAAGGGTTCGCTTGAAAGCACCTGCAGCATTTGAAGTGCGTAGTGGGCCCAGTCGGTTGCGCAGTGAAGCACACCGCCCGGCGCCAGGCGGCTCGCGATCAATGCGACCACCTCCGGCCGGATCAGCCGACGCTTGTGGTGGCGCGCCTTGGGCCAGGGGTCGGGAAAGAACACGTGGACCGCGGCGAGGCTCTCCGGAAGAATCATGTGCGTCAGCACATCGATTGCATCGTGCTGAATGATGCGCAGATTGCTGAGTCCTGCCTCGTCAATTCGCCTGAGGAGCGAGCCCACCCCGGCGGGGTAGACCTCCGCGCCCAGGAAATTCCGCTCGGGTTGCGCAAGCGCGATTGCCGCCGTGGATTCGCCCATGCCGAAACCGATCTCGAGCACCAGCGGGCCGTCTCGCCCGAAAATCGTCGACGCGGCGATAGGCTCAGCGCAATAGGGGACGCTGAACCTGGGAAGGAGCGTGTCGTAGGCGCTTCGCTGACCAGAAGTGAAGTGCCCGCGGCGACCGGAAAACGAGCGGATATGAGGATGATCAGAATCTGACGACATCGGACGGGGGCGTTCAGCGAAACCCCCTGATGATACCCGCCGCTAGTCGTCGCCGATATTTCCGTCAACCCCCAGCGAATTCACGAACGGGCGGATGCCGAGTGCGCGGTAGAGCCGCGCCGGCTGCCAGGCAGTTGTTCCCCGAATCACCAGGGTGGCCCGGCGCAGGTCGTCGATCCGGGTGGTCGGGTCGCCTGCAATGAGTACCAGGTCTGCAGCCCGTCCGGGCTCGATGCTTCCGCGTCGGTGGTTCTCGCCGAGCGCCCGCGCGGCGTCGAGGGTGGCCGCGCGAAGTGCTGCGGCCGGTGAGATGCCCGCCCGCACGTAGAGCTCGAGCTCGCGGTGTAATGAGACTCCATGAGGGGAGTCGGTGCCCGTGACCAGCGGCACACCGGCCTCATGCATTTCCCGTGTCATGGCGAGCATCTTGTCGAATGCAACGCGAAAGGCGCCGAGTCTGGGGCCCTCCAGATCCAAGTCGGCTGCCCGCAGCTCCCGCTGCCACTGAGCTGGCAGATGGTCGGCGATGGCCGCGAGGCTGGGATTGGGCTCACCCTGGCGTTGCGTGAACATGGCTTCGAACGCCACCAGTGTGGGGTCGACAATTGTTCGGTGGGTGAGAAGCTTTGTAATGAAGCGCCGCGCCTCAGTGCCCGTCGGATCGAAGCGACTGGACTCTTCTCCTACCCGCGTAAAGCGAATCAGGGTACGGGTATCGTCGTCGGGCCTCGCGACGAAGTTGAGCAGCACCTGATTGATGTGCGCAAGCTCATCAAAGCCAGCCTCCACGGCGTCGTCGGCGCGCATGAACGCAGGCACATGGCCTGTGATCCGCAGGCCCCGGCGCTTCGCGTCACGAATGATGGGTGAGACCCACTCGGGGCGGATGGAGCTGTAGAGCTTGAGCGTCTGATAGCCATGGCGCGCATACCAACGAACGGCAGCGCGCGCTTCCTCCAGGCTGTCGACGACAAAGCCGTTGCGGCTGGAAAATCGCGAACGGCCTTCGATAAAACCGGTGGGAACGATCAAGGGGCCCGCGATCTCGCCGCGATCGATCCGGGCGCGCGTCGCGCGCAGCAGTTCGTTGTGGCTGCCCATGTCCCGAACCGTGGTGACGCCCGCTGCGAGTCGCGAGAGTCCCTGGTCGGCCGCGTAGTGAACATGCGTGTCGATCAGCCCCGGGATCATGGTTTGAGCGCTGCCATCAATCAGATGATCGGGGAGGATGCGTGCATTGCCCGCGCGGGTGATCGACGCAATAAACCCGTCCTGGAGCCAGACGTCCGAGGGGCCCAGGAGTTGTCCACCTACGGGGTCGAACCAGCGGACGTTTCTGATCAGCGTGACGCCATGGAGTGGGATCGCGAGGCGCTTTTGCAGGGCAGTGAGACGTTCATCCTCCGCGCGCGTCTGGGCCGCGAGCAGATCCGGGATCAGGCTCTGATGGCGAGCGGCTATCACCTGGATACGCGAATCAATCAGAGCGAAGAGCGGTAGGCCTGGCCGATCTTCGAGCCAAACCAGCCAGGGGTCGGAATCGATGCCGGTAACCGAAACCAGCATCACTGTCGTGGGCTGATCGGCCGAAGGAACCGT
>JAGWXN010000195.1 GCA_018969885.1 Betaproteobacteria bacterium
GGCGTCAGCCCAGTGAACATGCCTGAAACCGCATCCCGCTGCCGCCTCCATGGCCACCGCCGGCGCCTTGCCGCCGGGCGCACGCCAGATGGGATCGAGCCCCTGCCCGGTCATTTCACGAAACCGCTGGTCGACCCGACGCAATTCACGGCAAAGTTCGCCGGCATTCCAGACCTGATCTTTTCCGGCGGCTTCGCCAAATTGCGGGCGGGCCATGAAAGCGCCGACCGGGATCTGGCCTGCGCGGCCTTCCCGCAGGTAGACATGGTCGAAGGTGTGGCTGCCGAAGCGATGGCCTTCGGCCGCGCGCGAGCGCCAGTAGGGCGCCCAGGACAGATCGAGCGAATGATCACCGTGGATGGTTTTTTCGCTTGCCAGAAAAAACGTGGCACGCACCTTGTGCCGGTTCAGGATGTCAGCAATGAGGGGCGCATCGCGCATGCTGCCGGTATCGAGCGTGAGATAGACCCAGCCTTTACACGGGTAGGTTGCCCCGGGGTCGGTGGCCCCTTGGGCGGCATAGACGCCATGAGCCGCGACAAGCGCGGCCACTGCCGCGGCTACGCGCCCCCGTAAGCCGTGCATCAGTCCGACAGCCCGCGCGAGGCGCATCAGATGAGCGGCGCGCGGTCCGCGAAGAAAATGCCGTGCGGCGAGCGACCGACACCGATCGTGTGAAAGATCTTGCCGTCGGCCAGATTGACCAGCGAGACCTGTCGGGCGAATCGGTTGGTGATCCACATGGTCTTCCGGTCCGAGGTGATTTCCATGCAGTCGGGGCCTCCGGGCACCGCGAAGCTGCTCACCACCTGGAAGCTTCGCATGTCGATGCAACTCACAGAATTGTCGACCCGGTTGGTGACAAACACATGACGCTGATCACCCAAGCCGCGAAGGTTATGCGCACCGCGGCCGGTCACGATGCGCTTTACCGATTTCTGCGCGCGCCAGTCGATGACATCGACAAAATTCTCGCCCATCACGCCAACCATCAGGTGGCGATCATCGGGCGTGATGAGAATGCCGGCGGGTTGTTTGCCCGTGCGAAGCTTCCAGATCGGCTCCAGCTTCTGGAGGCTGATGGCAACGATTTCGTTGCTGTCCTGGAGCGTGGCAAACACGGTGCTGCTGTCGGCAGAAAACCAGATGTGGCTGGGCGCCTTGGGAACCGACAGGCGTTTGGCGAGTTTCAGGTCGCCGCCCTCGTAGCGATAAATGTCGACGCGATCGAGCCTGAGCGCTGCAGTGACAAACCAGCGGGTGTCGGGCGAAAAACCCAGCTGGTAGGGATCATCGATGGAGGCAATTCGCCGCTGAACCTCTGCGGTGCCGGGGTCGAAGAACACCAGGTCATCGCTCATGGCGTTACCCACAATCACCGACTTGCCGTCGGGTGTGGGGTAGAGGTGGTGGGGTTCCTTGCCCACGGTGATGCGCCGCGACTCGGTGCGCGCGGCCTTGTCGATGAGTGACACCGACGCATCACGCGAGTTGAGCACATAGACCCACTCGCCTGCCCGCTGCGGCGTGGACGCAGGCGAGCTCAAGGGGGAGAAGACCGAGACAGCGGCGGACGCACCCACCGCGCTTTGAACGAAACGACGCCGGACGGGGCTGCTGCAGGACGACATTGCTGCTTTGACGAGAGAGTGACGAAGACGAGATTGTGCCGCAAACCGCTACACTCGGCAGCGTCATGCTTGATGTTCTCAATGTCACCGCCCCGGTTTTCGCCCTGGTGTTGTGCGGCTACGTCGCCGCCGCACGGTCCATGCTGCCTGCCGGGGCGATCGATGGCATCAACGCCTTCGTTTACTGGTTCGCGCTACCAGCCATGTTGTTCCGGGTGGCGGGCCTGCGTCCGATCGGCGAGCTGTTCGAACCCCGGCTCGCGGCCGGGATCGCGGTCGCCGGTCTGGTCTCTTTCGCGCTCGCCTACGGTCTGGCCCGCCGCAGCCGCTTTCTTGGCGAGCGCCCGGTATCGGAGGCCGCCTCGTTTGCGCTCGGCGCAGCCCATGGCAACGTCGGCTACCTGGGCATTGCGCTGCTCGGGCAATTGGGCGAGCACCTGCTCCCCATAGTCACCGTGGCCATCATTACCGACAACATCGTCCTGATCGCCCTCACCATCGCCATCCTGGAGATGCAGCGCAACCAGCGCGGCGGCATGCTCGGGTCAATCGGCACCGCGTCGCGAAGCGTCCTGGTTTCGCCGCTCCTTGGATCAATCTTGCTGGGGTTGGCGTTCTCCGCGGCCGGGTTCAAGCTGCCTCAGTCGGTTGATACCTTCACCCGGATGCTGTCCGGCGCGGCCGGTCCGTGTGCGCTGTTTGCCATTGGCGCGGCACTCGGCAACAAGCCACTGCGGTTCAATCGCGAGATTGGGGTACTGGTCGGGATCAAGCTGATGGTCACGCCTCTGGTGGCGGCGATCATGATGGTGGCGGTGCTGCCGCTTGAGCCCACCCTCGCTGCGGCGGGGGTGGTGTGCGCTGCGCTGCCCGCAGCGAGCAACACCTTCATCATCGCCCAGCGCTACGGCCTGCCCACCGCGTCGGTGAGCGCGGCCATTCTGGGCGGAACCCTGATCGCCGTGGCCACGGTCAGTGCCATCATCTGGGCGACGGGCCTGCGCTAGCTGCCGTGGGATTGGGTCAGCCCGCGCGCCTTAGCGCGTTGTGCATGCTCTGCTGCAGAAGCAGCGCCTCGAAGACGGGCGCGAGCACGGGCGATTGCCGCTCAAGAATGCGGCGGAGACTATCGGCCTCAATGTAGAGGCACACCACCTCGTTCTGCGCCACCGCGCTCGCCGACCTGATCCCCCCAGGGAGCAGCGCCTGCTCGCCGAAAGATTCGCCCGCCGACACCGTGGCAAACACGGTACCGGTCGTCGCATCGAGCATCTGCACCGTGCCCTTCTGGACCACGTAGAGCTTATCAGCGAGGTCTCCTGCGCTGAACAGCCGATCACCCGGCTGAAACTGGGCGAGTTCAAAGTCATTCATTCGAGCGACTCCGGCGCTTTGTCGAGACCGAGCGTGCGAACCACGGCGCTACGCAGGATACCCCTTAGTGCAAGCGGCATTCTCGGCACCAAACGATCGACCTGGGACAGGGGAATGAGCCGTGCCTCCACATCGGTGACGCACACCACGGACATGCTGTAGGGCAAGTGCGCAAGCCCCTCGGCGAGTCCGATGATGCTGCCCGGACCGAGCCGGTAGATCTTTTCGCCTTCAACGCCCAGCAGCCGGCCGCGCACGATGAAATAGGCGGCCGTGACCTCTGCCCCGCGCGTGGCAAGCGGCTGCCTGGCGTTGAAATTGGCCGCACTGAGATGTTGACACCCCCAGAGCGTGAAGTAGAGCCGTTCGTCGCTGGTGAGTTTGCCCGAGGCGTAGATCTGCAGGCTCGCTACCGAATAGGGGTCGCTCACGCCGAGCGAGGCCAGTTTTTCGATCGACACTTCGTATTGTGCCGAGACGACTTTTTCGCTGCTCATCGAGGGAAGTCCGGTCGGGGCAGGCGGGCCCTTGGCGGGCTCACGGATTAGGTGTTGGGAATTGCGGGGGGCTGAGTTTAATGCGAATCCCGACCTCAGGTGACGCGCAGGCCGCTAGGCGCCCTGCTCTCGAATGGCGTCCCAGGCCTTCTGTAATCGCTTGACCGAGACCGGCATGGGTGTACGCAGGGTCTGCGCGAAGAGCGACACGCGCAGCTCTTCAAGCATCCAGCGAAATTCCTCCAGGCGCGCGTCAACTGCGCCTTTTCGCTGCGAGAGCGTCCGACGAAAGTTGGTGATGAGTGGCGAGATTTCAGCCATGAGTTTCGCGTCACGGGCGGGGTCTTCGCGAAGTTTATCGAGGCGCATGGCTACGCCGCGCAGGTAGCGCGGCAGATGACGGAGCTGCTCCCAGGGGGTCTGCACGATGAAGCGTTTGGATAGCAGGCCTGCGAGCTGGGCCTGGACATCGTCCGCTGCAGCGGGCCAGGCGCGGGCCTGGGCGAGCTTTCGCACAAGCGCGGCATGCTCGGTCAGCACTTCAGCGGTTACGCGGGCAAGCTCCTGACCGATCAGGGTGAGGCGCGGCCGAGACGCCTCCAGTCGGTTCCGAAAAGCGGCTTCGTCGGCGGGCAGCGGATCAGCGAGGCAGGCCCGTGCAATCAGCGCCGCCAACAGATCATTTTTCAGATCATCGGCACTGCCGAAGCTTGCGAACTGCAGCGACATTTTTTGAAAGTCACCGATGTTGCGCTCGAAAAATCGAAGGGGCTCGCGAAGCGCGATCCGAAAGAGCCGGATCAATCCGCGACGATGTTCGCGCGCGGCCTCGTCAGCGTCATCGAAGACCGCCAGCTCAACGGAATCGGCTCGGTCGATCAGGGCCGGGTAACCGATCAGCGTTTGCCGACGACCGTCGATCCGCTGTTCGAGCTCCAGAATCTCGGGGAGCGCGCCGAAGCGCCAGTCCGTGTGGCGCTCGCCAGCGAGGGGCAGAGGGGGCGTGGATCCGCCGCGGGCCATGGACACGTCGCCCGCGTTGGTCCCGCCGCCTGTCGTGAACCTGCCGCGCGCAGAGTCCCCCGCGCCTGCCGAGCCCCCCGCGCCCGACCTGCCCGCGTCCGAACCCTTCAGCGCCCCCCCAGCACCCGCCCGCTCGCCCTCCCCCGACCGCCCCGCCACCTCGCCCGCGCCCCGCAGCCCCAGCGCCGACAGCGCCTGTCGAAACGCCCCCTGCGCACGATCACCAAATTCGCTCTTCAGCTGCGCCAGACTGCGCCCCGCACCGAGCCGCGCACCATGCGGATCGGTGACCACAAATCGCATGAAAAGGTGCACCGGCACGCTCTCCGTACGGAAATCAGTGAGCTGCGCCCGCACACTGAAAGTCTCGGCCAGATCAGCGACGATGGCCTGCGCAAGCGGGGCCTCGCCCACCCGTTCTGCCCAGCGCTTAATGAACGCGTCGGTGTAGTCCGGAATCGGCACCGCCACTCTGCGAATCTTGGGCGGCAGCGATTTCACCAGGGCCTGCACCTTGTCTCGCAGCATGCCAGCCACCAGCCATTCGCAGCGCACCGGATCGACCTGATTCAGGAGCACCACCGGCACCCGCAAGGTGACACCATCATCGTCGGCCCCGGGATCAAACCGGTAATCGAGCTCGAAGCTCGCACCGCGCATCGCGAGCTGGCGCGGAAAAGCATCGCTCGCAACCCCCGTATCCTCCCGGCGCATCAACTGCTCGCGGGACAACATCAACGCTTTAGCTTCCTCGGCCGGCGCCCGGGCGAGCCACTGTTCAAGCCGCTGCAGTGAGGTGATGCGCTCGGGCAGCCTCGCCTCATACCAGTCAAACAGAAACTGATCATCCACCAGCAGGTCCGGGCGACGAATCTTCTGCTCGAGCTTTTCAATCTCGGCGATCAATCGGCGGTTGTGCACCAGGAAAGGCAGCTTGGCATCGATGCCGTCACCCACCAGCCCCTCTCGAATGAGCAACTCGCGCGCGAGCCTCGCGTCACGCGGCGCGAGCGGCACCCGTCGCTGTGAGTAGAGCACCAGCCCATAAAGCATGCCGCGCTCGAGCTCGAACGCCTGCCCCGACTGCTTGGACCAGGCGGGATCGCTATAGCTCCGCTGGATCAGATGGCCCGCTGCCTGTTCGATCCAAACCGGGTCGATGCGCGCCACGGTTCGAGCAAACGTGCGCGCGGTATCCACGATCTCGGCTGCCATCAACCAGCGCGGCGCCTTCTTGACGACCGATGACGCGGGGTGAATCGAAAACCGCACCTGATGCGTACCCGCATAGTGGGCCTCATCGGGTGGCCGCGTGCCAAGGTTACCGAGCAGCCCGGCAAGGAGCGCGCGATGCACTGCCTCGGGCTGTGCGGGCTCAGTATTCACCGTCCAGTTGTTCTCGCGCACCGCCTCCGTGAGCTGCGAGTGCACATCTGCCCACTCCCGCAGCCGGCGTACCGACAGGAATTCACGCTCTAGCTTTTGGGCGAGCTTGCGATTCGACTCACGCTCACGCTGCTCGCTATGCCAGTAGTCCCAGACCTTCAGGAGCGACACGAAATCGGAGTGCTCATCGGCAAAGCGCCGATGCGACTGATCGGCAGCCTGCTGCGCCTCCATGGGCCGCTCCCGCGGATCCTGCACCGACAGTGCCGATGCAATGACCAGCACCTCACGCAAACAGCGCCGCTCCGCCGCCTCGAGCAGCATACGGCCGATGCGCGGATCGACCGGCAGACGCGCGAGCCGCTGCC
>JAGWXN010000196.1 GCA_018969885.1 Betaproteobacteria bacterium
CACACTAGACCGGTCGTCTAGAAAAAACAAGATCGCGGCGTTCCGGTAAGTAGGACGCCCCGTTTCACGACCGTCTGACGGGCCGATCGACTCACGCTTTGAATTCCGGTCAATCCGTCAAGGGGCCCGCGCGAGCCGCGCCGAAGATGATCCCCGAGCCATTCACCACCGGCTTTCCGAAGCCTCATTGCCAGCCCGATAGGGAAGGACTATATTTCTTAATTGCATTCAATTTGAATTCAATTGGATCCCGACTGAGCTATGGCTTCTAACCTTCGCGGAAGCAGCCAGGAGCGCGCCTACCGCTTTATCAAGGCGCGAATCCTCGATCACCGCTTCGCGGTCGGCCACCGACTCCGCGCCCAGGATCTCGCCGAGCAGATGGAAATCAGCCGTACCCCGGTTCGCGAGGCACTTGGTCGCCTCGAGCAGGAGGGGTTGGTCCGCCGGGAGGGGGGCTGGGGATTTGCCGTACGCGAGCTATCACTTGCCGATGTGCTTGACTTGTTCGATGTCCGCGAGGCGCTCGAACTGCAGGCGCTTGCGGTGGCGATGCCACGGATCGAGCCCCGCATCAGCGCCACGCTGCGCGAACACCTTGACGACAGCGAGGCGGCGCTGCTTGCGGGTCGCGCCACGGAATCCCTCCGCCTTGCAAGACGCTTTCACTCCGCCATTGCACAGTCAGGCGGTAATGCCCTGCTCACGTCAATGCTCGAAGGGCTAAACGATCGTATTCACATGGTGGGCCTGTCGCTCGCGCAGCGCTTTCCCGATCGCCCTCGGGAGGTGCTGCAAGAGAATCGGGCTCTGCTCGAAGCGATTGAGAACCGAGATTCACGGCGTGCGGCGAGGCTCCTTCGCCACCACATCCGACGCAGCCGCGAGCTCCTGGTGGGTGGCAACCGCCTCACGTCCTAAAGAACAAACCGCCCTCCGCCCCCATCACCCACCGGCGCACCATTTCAATTGGAGAAGACCATGACGCCAGCCAGACGTCACCTCATCGCCGCACTCGCCACCAGCGCCCTCGCGTTCCTTGGAGCGCCGGCAGCCAGCGCGCAGGAATTTCCAAGCCGGCCCATCAAGCTCGTGGCGCCGCTGGCGCCGGGTGGCGCAACCGATCTGGTGGCCCGCGTTCTGGCTGAGCGCGCCGGAAAGATCCTGGGTCAACCCATGGTGGTTGAGAACCGGCCCGGCGCGGGCGGAACCGTCGGTTCGGCGCTGGTGGTTCAGTCGCCACCAGACGGCCACACGCTGCTGATGGGCACGATTGGCACGCTCGCGATCAGTCCTGCGATGTACCCAAAGATGCCCTACGACACCGATCGGGACCTGACCCCGGTCGTGCTCGTGGCAGGCGGACAGTTCGCACTTGTCGTTCACCCGTCGTTTCCCGCTCGAAACTTCGAAGAGTTCCTGGAGCAAGCCCGCGCCCAGCCCGGCAAGATCAATTACGGATCGGCCGGCAACGGCAGCACGCTACATCTTGGCATGGAACTCCTCGCCTCCATGGCCGGTCTGCGGCTCACGCACGTTCCGTACAAAGGCAGTGGTCCGCTCGTGACCGCACTGGCTGCGGGCGAGGTACAGGTGGGACTGCCAGACGTGCCTTCGGTGATGCAGTTCGTTCGCTCGGGTCGTCTGCGCGCGCTCGCAGTCACCGGCATGCAGCGCGACCCCACTCTGCCCGACGTGCCCACCGTGACCGAGTCGGGCATCAAGGGCTATGACGTGGTGGTCTGGCTCGGCGTGATGGCGCCCGCCCGCACGCCCCCCGAAATCATCAACCGCCTCAATGAGGCGATGGTCAGGGCCCTGCGTGAACCTGAGGTCAGCGCACGGCTCAAGGAATTCGGCATGCAGGTCTACGCCTCCTCGCCCAGCGAGTTCGCGCGGTTTCTTTCAGCTGAACGCGCGAAGTGGGAGCCAATCGTCAAAGGCTCTGGGGCAACAATCAACTAGCTGAAACACTCACGCCGCCGCACGCCTTCACCGTTCGCTTCAGATCTTCGGAAAGTACGCCAATGTCCCACCCATTCACCCCATCGTCAGGCCCTTCTGCCGATCAACCGCGCCGCCTCACCCCGCTGAATGATGAAAGCAGTTGGACCGCAAAGACCTTTAGCGGTTCCAACGACTGGATCCGGGTGCTCGAGCCCCATCACATTGAGGAGATCGACGCCGCGATCCGTCAGCTTGCAGAGCGCAGCATCACGCTGGACACGGTACGTGCCGGCGATCTGCGGCTGCCTCGCCTTCAACCGCTTCTGCAGGAATTTCTCGACTTCGATATCAGTCAGCGCGGCTTCGGCATGATTCGCGGTTTTCCGGTACGCCGATACACCGTCGAGCAATGCGCCATGTTCTTCTGGGCGCTTGGCACCTGTATGGGAAAGCCTGTGTCCCAAAACGCAGACGGCGACCGACTTGGAGCGGTCAGAAGCAAAGGGCTCGATTTTCATGCCCTGAATGTTCGGGGCTACCAGACCACCGCGCGCCTCCCATTTCACTGTGACCCCTCCGATGTCGTCGGTCTTCTGTGCATCAACAAGGGAAAAAGTGGCGGTCTGAGCTCGGTCATCAGCGGCATCTCAATGTACAACCGCGTGCTTGCCGAGCATCCCGAGTATCTCGATCTGCTCTATCGCGGCTTCCGTTACGACCGTCGCGGCGAGGAAACCTTCTATCAGAAGAGCATCAGTGATCCGGTGCCGGTATTCAGCTACACCGAGCCCGACCTCAGCATCCGCTATGTGCGTCAGTCGATGGAAACCGCGCAGCGCAAGCTCGGGCAGCCGTTTACCCCAGAGGAACGCGAGGTGCTCGATTACATGGAAGAGCTATCCCAACGGGAATCGCTCGTGTATTCCATGATGCTCGAGCCTGGCGACATGCAGTTCTGCAATAACTACACGGTTCTCCATTCACGCACGGCCTATGAGGAAGACGCGGAGCACCCCCGCCATCTCATGCGGCTCTGGATCAAGGTACCCGGCATCCGAAAACTTGCACCCGATCTGATTGAATACGACCCTGTATCAGGCTGGAGTCGCCGCGAGGGCATTCCGGCTCGGGATGCACCCATGCCCAAGGACCAGCCCGACGAGCTGGTGGCCGGCGGCACGGTTTAGCCTCATCGATCGGCGGGCAGCGTCAACTCAGCGGCTAACCCGCCACTCGCAGCTGTTTCCAGCTGCAGCGACCCGCCGTACAACTCAGCAAGATCAACCACGATCGGTAACCCTAGCCCGCTCCCTGGCCGTGACTCGTCGAGCCTCGCGCCTCGCCTTAGCACAAAGGCGTGCTGATCGGGATCGATACCGGGTCCGTCGTCCTCAACGCGAATCCCAACCACCATGCCTTCACGAAGAATCGAAATTCGTACTTCTGATCGGGCACTCGCGCACGCGTTGTCGATCAGGTTACCCAGCATTTCCTGCAGATCCTGCTCTTCGCCGGCAAACGCGGCATCGGCTGGCGTCGCCTGGACCACCATCGTGAGCGCTCGGTCAGCATGAATTTTCTCCATCACACGCATCAGTCTGTCCACCACCGGCCTAACTGGCGTGCGTTGCCCCGGTACCCGGCCACGCGCGGCGGCCTGTGCCCGAGACAGCTGCCACTGAATCTGGCGCTGCGCGAGTTCGACTTGCTCGGACACCAGCGCGGCCAATTCGCTCTCGCCCGCCTGACTTGACGCGTTTCTGATTACTGCAAGCGGCGTCTTCAAACCGTGAGCGAGATCTCCCGCCTGGGTTCGCGCACGCGCCACCATCCTCGCGTTATGCTCAAGTACCGTGTTCAGATCATCGACCAGCGGCTGAACCTCGCTCGGGAATCGTCCTTCCAGGCGGGGCGTAGCGCCGGTTCGCAGGCGCTCTAGCGACGCATGTAACGCTTTGAGAGGCGCGAGCCCCAGCCCCACCTGAGCAAGTGCCGCCAGGCACAACAGCGCACCGAGACCCCCTAGCGAGGCCAGCAGCACGCCATCGAAATCGCGCAGCGCGGCCTGCGTATCGCGCGTGTCCGCAGCCACGAGCAGTCGCCACTCCGCAGGCAACGGCCCCGCGATGCGAATTGAGCGCTCGAGCACCCTCAGCCGCTCGCCCCTTGGTCCGCCCACATCATGGGCATGAAGATCTTCGCTGGGCGCGACCGCGCGAATCGGACCAAGCTGCGCGTCCCATAGCGAACGCGAGCGAAGCAGCGTATCGCGTCGGTTGCCTTCGGCAGCCAACCGGTCAAGCTGCCAGTAGAGGCCGGAGTAAGGGCGTTCCCAGCGCGGATCGGAGAGGCGGCGCGTATCAATCAGAGGTTCTCCCGCCTCGTTGAAATCGAGCCGCGCGGTAACCTGATCGATCTGTTGCGCGAGCGCCGTGTCAAGCTGACGTTGCAGTTCCGCGCTAAAGCGCCCGCTCAGCCACCAATAGGCTGCCGAGAGCGCGGCGAGCACCGTCACTAGCGTGATGACCAGCAATCGAACGCGCAGGGATCCAGACCGTTGACGCGGTTTCATGGTCGGGCGATACGATAGCCCAAGCCTCGGACGGTTTCGATCAGATCGGCATAGAGCTTTTTGCGCAAGCGAGCGACAAAAACTTCCACGGTGTTGGAGTCGCGGTCGAAGTCCTGCGCATAGACATGCCCGATCAGCTCGGCCCGGGAGACGACATCGCCGCAGCGATGCATCAGATATTCGAGTACCCGGTACTCATGGCTGGTGAGCGCGACGGCTACCCCCGCGTGGGTGACCTTGCCACTGCGGGTGTCCAGGCTTAATTCGCCATGGCGGAGCACCGGGTCGGCCAGCCCGGCGGACCGTCTGATGAGAGCACGAAGACGCGCCAGAAGCTCCTCCATATGGAAGGGCTTCGTCATGTAGTCATCGGCCCCCGCGTCAATGCCGGCCACTTTTTCGGTCCAGTTGTCGCGCGCGGTGAGGATCAGAACGGGAACCGAACGCCCCGCTTCGCGCCAGCGTCTGAGAACGGTCAGTCCGTCGAGAAGCGGTAGCCCCAGGTCAAGCACCACCGCGTCGTAGGTTTCGGTATCGCCCAGGAAATGCGCATCACGACCGTTATCGCACTCGTCGACCACATAGCCCGCTGACTCGCCTGCCTCGCGCAGCTGGCGTCTTAGCGTGGGCTCGTCTTCAACCACCAGAATGCGCATTGCGTTTTACTGTCTCAGCGCCGCGTGCGCTCGTCACGCCGCAATACCTCACCCGAGCTCGCGTCAATTTCGAGCTTGATCAGTTGACGCCCCGTCTGCACGAGTTTGAGTTCGTAGATCCAGCGGCCGCCCTTGCGCTCGAGCTCGGCCTCGATCACCTGTCCCGGGTGATCGCGCTCGATTCGCTCGAGGATGGTTCGAAGTGACAGCACCTCTCCTGCCTGCAGGGCAGCGCGAGCACGATCCTGATCCGACCCGGTGGCGATGGTCAGGACAGGGGAAACCGCCAGAGCGGCGAGCAGGAGTAGATGCGTGGTTTTCATGCCGTCATGCTGACAAAACGAACCTGAACGACAGCTGAACGCGCGGTTCAGGTTTAGTTCAAGTCGAGGCGCAAACACTACCTGCTCCTTCAACGCCGTACAGATGATTCATGAAACCAAGTTTACCGATCCTTGCGAGGATCCTGCCTGGCGCCGGCCGAACGCTCAGCGAAATGGGTAATTTGCCCTTCCCTTCCGTGCACCCTTCCGGAGCTAGCCGACTGACCGTCGACGCGCCGACCCGTGTTTTCCACTGGTTGTTCGCGATGAGTCTGGTGGGCGCCTATCTGACCGGCGACAGCAAGTGGTTGCGCTCGTCGCATATCGCGTTCGGCTATATGATGATTGCACTGGTCGCCTTCCGCCTGATTTACGGGCTGATCGGCCCCCGCCATGTCCGTCTGAGCGCACTGCTGAAACGCGCAAGCGGCTGGTCGGCGTGGATGGAAGCGCTCAAGCCTGGTCGGCGTACCCTTGGTCGCCTCACCCCCCATTTGCAGCACCTGTTCACCGCAAGCGTGGTGCTGTTGTTGATGGTGTGGATCGTGCCGGTATTCGTGACCGGATACTTTGCGCTGCATGAATGGGACAAGCTGCTGGGTGGCAAGATCTTTGAAACCCTGCATGAAGTTTTTGCAAACGGATTCCTGTTGTTGATCGCGCTCCATCTGGTCGGGCTACTGCTGTTTAGCCTTGTACGCCGACGTAACCTTGCAGCGCCGATGCTCACGGGACGCACGCCCGGTAGCGGTCCGTCAACTGTCCAACGCAA
>JAGWXN010000197.1 GCA_018969885.1 Betaproteobacteria bacterium
GTGGGTGACTCGGAAACCTGGCTCTCGGGTAATGACATCGGCATCCGCATGGGGGATGGAAGAACGCGAACGGATTGTGCGCAAACTGGGTTGACCGTGCCCCGAATCCCCCACGCCGTCCTCAGGCCCTTGACAGAGACCCCGGTTCGCTGGGTCAATGCGACCCATGAATGCACCCCGTCCTCTGCCTGTCGTTGATGCCCACCACCATCTTTGGCGCCGCGCCGATCTGACGTGGCTGGACGGTCCACCCGTGCCAAGAATCTTTGGTGCCTATGAATCCATTCGCCGCGACTACCTGGCAGCCGAATTTCTCACCGATAGCGGCTCGGCCGGGGTCACCCGCTCGGTATACGTCCAGACCAACTGGCCTGCAGGCGGCGAGCTGACTGAAGTCCGCTGGGTGCAGTCGATCGCGGACCAAGTGGGCTTTCCCCACGCGATCGTGGGCGGCGCAAACCTGGCCGATCCAAGGGTGGCCGATCTGCTCGATGCCCAGATGAAGAGCCCGCTTCTGCGAGGCATCCGTCAGCAGCTCCACTGGCATGCGAACCCGCAGTATTGCTTTGCGACGCGCCCGGACTGGGTGCGCGACCCTGCCTGGCGTCGGGGGCTCGCCGAAGTACGGGATCGTGGACTGGTGTTTGAGCTGCAGGTATTTCCCGGCCAGATGCAGGACGCAGTCGACCTCGCCCGGGCGTTTCCGGACCTGCAGATGGTCCTGCTTCACGCGGGCATGCTGACCGACAGCGAGCCCGAGACGCTCGCTGCCTGGCGCTCGGGCGTTCAGGCGCTGGCGGGCTGCCCGAACGTGAGCACCAAGCTGTCAGCACTCAGCACATTCGCACGCCGCTGCACCACCGACATCTGGCAGCCGATCATCAGAGAGGCGCTCAGTTGGTTTGGTGCCGATCGCTGCATGTTCGGGAGCAACTTTCCGGTCGAGAAACTCTGGACCGATTACCGTTCGTTATTCGATGTGTTCCGGCAATGCGTAAGCGACCGGTCGCTTGCCGAGCAGCGCTCGGTTCTGTACGACACCGCCTGCCGCATCTACCGGCTGCAGCCGTAGGCGACCCCACCGAGCAGACTTCGGAACGGAGAGTTCGGCTGGCGGGCAGTTCAAGCTTGCCCCATCGGCCGATAGCGGTGTAGGGTTCCCGCCAGTTCATTTTCGGACCCCAACACGATGTCCAGCTATCAGCCCGAAGGCGTCATCCCCGCCGTTCTGCTGCCTTTCTTCGATGATTTTTCGATCGACGAGGCCAATTACCGCGCTCACATCCGCGACGTGGCCTCGGTGCCCGGCGTCACCGCCATCACCACCAACGCCCATGCGTCGGAGGTGGCGAGCTGCACGTTTGACGAGCAGCGCCGGATCCTCGACATCACCGTGGAGGAAATGGCCGGACGTACCCATGTCGTCCAGGGCGTTTATGCCGAGGGTAGCTTCGAGGCGCAGCGCATCGCGAAAATGGCACATGCCGGCGGCGCTTCGGCGCTGCTGGTATTTCCGTCGGGGATATACACCTTCGGACAGCGGCCGGAAATGGCGGTCGAGCACTTCCGGCGGATCGCCGAGGTCACCGACCTGCCGCTCATCGCATTTCAGTACCCGCTCGCGGGCGGCCAGGGTTACCCGCTGCCCACCCTATTGAAAATCATCGAGCAGGTGCCCACGGTCCGGGCGATCAAAGACTGGTCAGCCAATCCGCAACTCCATGAGCGGCAGGTCCGGGTGCTGCAGTCTCTCCCGCGACCGGTCAATGTGCTCACCACGCACAGCGCCTGGCTTTTCACCTCGCTTGTGCTGGGCTGCAAGGGCCTGCTGTCCGGCAGCGGTTCCGTGATCGCCGATCTGCAGGCGCAGCTCTTTCGCGCAGTGCAGGCCGGGGATCTGGCGCTTGCCCGTCAGATCAGTGACCGGATCTTCCCCACGGCCGAAGTGTTCTACAGCGAACCGTGGGTGGATATGCATAACCGCATGAAGGAGGCACTCGTCATGCTCGGCAAGCTGCCCCGGGCGGTGGTGCGTCCGCCCCTCATGAAACTGCCGCAGTCCGAGCTCGACCGGATCCGTCGGGCGCTGCAGCTCGCCGGACTGCTCAAGTAATTCCATGCGGGGTAGCGCATGCAGGACTGAAAACAAGACACCCAAAACCAAGGAGGAGACCATGAACATCAAGCTCAAGACCTGCGCCTCGGCGATCGCGCTCGCTACGGCGGCGCTGTGTGCAGCGCCCGCGGCTTCGCAGAGTCCACGGCCGATCAAGATCGGTTTCGTCACCGAACTCACTGGCCCCTGGACTTTCTTTGGCACCAGTTGCGTCGCGGGGCTGAAATTCGCCACCGATGAAATCAACAAAGCGGGCGGTGTACTCGGCCGGCCGCTCGAGTTCATCGTGACCGACAATCAGACCAAGTCCGATCAGGCACTGGCCGCGTCGCGCAACCTCGACATCAACGACAAGGTGCTGGCGCTCAGCGGCCCGACCAGCTCCGACGTGGCGCTCGCCATGTACGGCTACGCCGAGCAGCAGAAGATTCCCTTCCTGGTGCCGGTGGCGGCCTTCCCGCAGCTCACCAAGCCCGGCACACGCTACACCTTCCGTATCGAGCCCGATGCAGCCGGCTGGGGCTATGCCATGGCCAAGTACATCGAGCAGGTGAAGCCGGGCGCGAAGGTCGCACTCATGCATTCGGACGCTGCGCTCATGCGCGCCATCATGGCGGGCTTTCGCTACCAGGCGCCGCGCTCGAAGCTCAGCATCGTGGCCGACATCCTGTTCCCGCAAGGCTCGAGCGACGCCACCGTGCAGGCCGCGCAGGTGCGGGCGGCGGCACCTGACTACGTGATCGTGAGCGGCGCAGGTGCTTTCGATAATGTAATCACCAATCAGCTGCTCGACCTCGGCATCAAGCCGCAGCAGATCATCCACCCCTACGGCATCACCACCCAGGTGTTCGGCTGGGGTCAGCGCAGCGTAGGGTCGATCTATGGCACCTTCTTTGATATCGGGCTGGATTCGCTCACACCCGACGGCAAGGATTTCATCGCACGCTTTGACGCCGCCAACAACCGCCCGCCGTCCTACGTGGAGAACTACTGCTACGTGACGCCTTACATCTTCAAGGAGGCGATCGAAGCAGCCGGCACCGCGGACGACCGCGAGAAGCTGCGTAATGCGATTTCAGCGCTCAACACCAAGGAGCGGACCAGTGGTGTGCCGATCGTGTTCGACAAGAACGGTGCGCGGAAGGAATACATGTACTTCCAGGAAATCGTCTCGGTGAACGGCAAGCGCAGCTATCAGTCCAAACAGCGCTTCTACATCGAGTGGGATCCGGAGGTGATCCCGGTGTATGACCTGGTGAAGTGAGCACGCCATGACCGACGCCCAGATCCTGATCCTGATGTCGACCCTGTCGACGGGGCTCATTCTGGGCGCGATCTTTGCGCTGGTGGCAGCCGGGGTCACGATTGTTTACGGCTGCGTGTGGCTGCCCAATGCGAGCAACGGCCAGTTTTTTCTGCTGGCCTCGCTCGCTGCCTGGACCTTCACCGCCTCCTTCGGCTGGACCAGCATTGCCGCCGCAGCCGGGGTGCTGATACTCGGCACGGCGCTTTCCTATCTGCTTGAGTGGATCCTGATTCGAAGGCTCTACGACACACCCAACCGCAACGTTGCCTACTTCGTGGTCACGCTCGGTCTTACCCAAATCATGACCGGCATCTTTTCGCTCACCTACGCCAAGTGGAGCGATCAGTTCACACTCCCCCCGATCATCGAAGGCATCACCATGTTCGGGCCCTTCCCCATGCCGAACAACCGTCTGTTGGTCATGGGCGTGAGTCTGCTGGTGCTCGTGCTGCTATTCGTGCTGCTGCGCTACCACCCCTATGGTCGAGCACTGCGCGCGGTGTTTCAGAACCGCGAAGCAGCCGCGCTTCGCGGGGTTAACGTGCGCGCCATTTATCGGCTGTCGTTCGTGCTGGGGTCGGTAATCATTTTTCTGGGGGGCATTCTATTCGCCCTTGCCTACAGCTATGACCTGACGGTCGCCTGGACCATGTCAATCACCGCGTTTGCGATCATGATCATTGGCGGACCCGGGTCGGTGATCGGCGCGCTGGTCATCGGCATGACCTTTGGCTTCACGCAGGCCATCGTCAGCATTTTTGCGAGCCCCACCGCGGCCACCTTCTCCTACCTGGGTGCGATGCTGCTCATTCTGCTGTTCCGGCCGAGCGGGTTGTTCAAACGATGAAGCTCGCGTCGGATCGCGCGCTCTGGGTTTTTGCCGCGGCGGCGCTTGCGCTACCCATCATTGCCGACGGCAACAAGTTTCTCGCGTTTGTGCTGGGCATGACCTACATCAGCCTGTTGTGGGCAACCGGTATGAACCTGATGTACGGCTTCGTGGGCCTCATGCCGCTCATGTTTGCGGGCGTGGCGGGGATTGCGGGCTATGCGGTGGTTCACCTCACCCGCGAGCTGGGATGGTCCTTCTGGTTTGCCATGCCCGTGGCCACCGTGATGGCGGCACTCGCTGGTGTGGCGCTCGGTCTACCTTCGCTGCGGTTAAAGGGCTTTTATTTCACCCTGTGTTCGCTCGTGATCCAGACCGTGCTCACGCTCGCCTTCATTTTCTTTCCCACCTATACCAACGGCGACACGGGTATCAATCAGATCGCCCCGCCCGACTGGTTTGGCGGCCAGCTGAAGGGGCTTGGTCTTGAGCTGATGATTGCGCTCTTTACCGTGGCCGGCATTCTGCTCTGCGCCTGGATTGTGCGATCCCCGCTCGGCCAACGGTTTGTGGCGATTCGCGAAGACGACATCCTCGCTGAAGCGATCGGCATCCGGGTCGTGCGCTGCAAGATCATTGCGTTTTTCATTGTCTCGATCTATGCCGGCGTGGGCGGCTGCTTCTACTCGGTCTACATCGGATTTGTGTCGCCCCGAGCCTTTGATGTGCTGGTCTCGATGAACATCTGGCTGTTTGTCGCGTTTGGCGGCCGGGGCACCATTGCGGGCCCCATCATTGGCACTGCCATCCTCGCGCCCATCCCATTCCTGCTTCAGGATCTGCAAGCCTTCAAGGACATTCTGTCGGGCGTGCTGATCATTGTGGTCACGCTGCTGATGCCGGGCGGCATCTACGGCGCCTGGCTGGCACGTAGACGCCGCGCGCAGAAGGCCATGACCGACAGCGCACGCGTGCAGGAGAGCCGGGTATGAGCGAACGGCTGCTCGAGGTCAGCGGTCTCTCAAAGCGCTTCGGCGGCGTAGTCGCGCTCAAAAACGTAGACGGGCATTCTGTCGCAGGCGAAACATTGGGCATGATCGGCCCCAACGGATCGGGCAAGACCACCTTCGTAAATATGGTGAGCGGACACATCCGCCCCGATTCGGGAACGCTTCGCTTTGCCGGCATCGACATTGCGGGCAGAACGCCGCACCAGCTCGCAGAAATTGGGCTCTGCCGAACCTATCAGGCCGTTCGTGTGTTCTCGGCCTTGCCTGTTCGTCAGAACATCGACAACGCACGTTTGCTGCTCTCGCATCGCGGGCTGGATTCAGCGGAGCTGAGCGAGCTCACCGAGTGGCTGCGACTTGATACTCGGCTGGATGTCGATGCGGGCAGTCTCACGCTGTTCGAGCAGCGACGGCTGGAGCTTTTGATGCGGCTGGTGCTCAAGCCCCGGCTCATCATGCTCGATGAACCCGTCGGGGGTCTGGCGGTCACGGAAGTCACCGAGATGATTCAGCTTCTGAAGGAACTCCGTGCCCGCTGTTCGATTTTCGTGATCGAGCACACGATGCGCGTCATCCGCGAACTCGCAGACCGGGTCATGGTGCTGATCGCCGGTGAAAAGGTCGCTGACGGGCCGCCCGCCGACATCCTGCGCAACAAGCGTGTGATCGATGAATATCTGGGAACACGCCATGCTTGAAGTGCGTGATCTCGAGATTCGCTATGGCCCGTTTCTCGCCGTCGATAAAGTGAGCCTGGACGTGCGTCAGGGTGAGATCGTCGGGGTGATCGGGCCCAACGGCGCGGGCAAAAGTTCAGTCGTCAGGGCAATCACCGGGCTCGTTCGCCCAACGGGCGGTACGGTGAGCTTTTGCGGTCAATCAACGCTCGACGTGCCGGTGCACGATCTCATTCGGCGCGGGTTGTCGCTGGTGCCTGAAGGTCGGGGGCTGTTCCCGATGATGTCGGTCGAGGAGAATCTGCTGAT
>JAGWXN010000198.1 GCA_018969885.1 Betaproteobacteria bacterium
CAAAGCTTCACCGAGAGTCTGCTGCGCGCCACCGAGACGTCCTGCATGCTGGCCTTTGTGCTGGCGGGTGCGGCCTTCACCACGGTGGCCATGGGCTTCACCGGTATTCCGAAGAGCCTCGCCGCGCTGGTGAACGACTGGCAGCTGAGCGCCGGCATGCTGATCTTCGTGCTCACCATTCTTTACATCATCCTGGGCTGTTTTCTCGATGGCGTATCAATGATCGTGCTCACGCTTTCGGTGGTCATGCCCATGATTCACGCCGCCAAGATCGACCCGATCTGGTTCGGCATCTACATTGTGCTGGTCGTTGAAATCGCCACCATCACCCCGCCGGTCGGGTTCAACCTGTTCGTGCTCCAGGGTCTGGCAAAACGCGACATTCTGTTTATTTCGAAAGGGGCGATTCCGTCGTTCATCGCGCTGGTGTTTGCATGCTGGCTGATCTGGGTGTTTCCCGGCATTGCCACCTGGCTGCCATCGGTGATGTTCAACAACTGAGTCCCCTATTCACCCGACACGCTGACCTGCGCCGCCAGCGCGCCTTCCGGAGAAAACACATGGCTCAACCCTGGGACGGGATCGTTTCCGCTGACGAAATCGCCGCCTATGAAGCGGCGGGGTTCGGTCGTCCGCAAGGTATGGGTAAGCGCCCGGCACTTCTCATCATCGACGTTCAATACCGCACCGTCGGCACGAAGCGCGAACCTTTCTGGGACGCCATCAAGGAGTTCAAGACGGCATGCGGCGAGCCGGGCTGGCGCGCGGTCGACCATATTGCGCCGCTGCTCACGCTGTTTCGTGAACTCAATCTGCCGGTCATCTATCCCTACGTGTCACCCAAGGAATCATTCGATGTGGGGCGACTGGCCGAGAAGGTGCCGGCCCTCATGAAGGTGGCGGCAAACGGCTATCAGTTCGTGCCGGAGGTGGCGCCGCGCGAACAGGACATCCTCCTTCCCAAGAAGCACCCCAGCGCATTCTTCGGCACCCCGCTGGTCAGTTATCTGGTCGATCTCGGCGTGGATAGCCTGGTGGTCACTGGCTGCACCACCAGCGGCTGCGTGCGCGGCAGCGTGGTCGATGGCTTCGCCTACAACTTCCGCTGCACCGTGCCGATCGAGTGCGTCTACGACCGCAGCGCCACCAGCCATGCCGTGAACCTGTTCGACATGGCAGCCAAATACGCTGACGTAAAGCCGGTGGCCGACGTGATGGCCGAACTGAGAGCGCTCGGCGCCAAGTGACCGGTTGTAGCGGGTGCGCCGCAGCCCGCTCACCCAACCTCCCCTTCTGGCAGAGGACACCCCCGCATGGAACGCTTCGACAACAAGTTCGACCGCTATCGCTTCTCCGCACTCCCCTCCCGCCCCAAATACGCCTGGCCCAACGGCGCGCGGCTCGCGGTGTACTTCGCGCTCAATGTCGAGGCGTTTGAATTCGGTCGCAATCCCGGCAACGACTTCACCTCCATGCCGGCTGCGCCGTTTCATCGCGGCTACGCCTATCGCGACTACGGCAATCGCGTGGGAATCTGGCGAATCGCCGAACTGTTTCAACGCTATCAGGTACCGCTGTCCATCCTGGTGAACGCCAGCGTCTACGACGTCTGCCCCGAAATCCTGGTGCCATTTCGTGAACGCGGCGATGAGTTCGTCGGACACGGCCGAACCAATTCCGAGCGCCAGATCGACATGGACCTTGATACCGAACGTCGAATGCTCGGTCAGGTCCGAAACCGCTTCATTCAGGAGGAGGGCCAACCACCCAAGGGATGGCTGGGTCCCTTCATCTCGCAAAGCCCCAACACGCCAGAGCTCCTTCATGAGGCGGGCTTCACCTATATGCTCGACTGGTTCTTTGATGAGCAGCCGCAGTGGTTTCGTACCGCGCGCGGCCCCATCCTCGCTGTGCCGTACCCCTCCATGGAACTGAACGATCTGCCGGCATTCATCAACCGGGGGGCAAGCGATGTCGAATTCACGCAGATGGTCCGCGATTCATTCGACCAGCAACTCGACGACTCTGAGCGCCACGGCTGGCCGCTGGTCTGCGGCATTTCGATTCACACCTTTCTGATGGGACATCCCCATCGCGCCCGGCAACTCGCACGCATGCTCGAGCACATGGCGGCGCAGCGCTCGCGTGTGTGGTTTGCCACGCCCGGCCAGATCGCCGACCATGTGGCGGCCTTGCCCGCGGGTACGGTCGCGCTGCCCTGATCGTCAGGCAGCCGGATCAGGTTCACGCCCCGCTTTGCCCTCACAGGATCTCGCATGACTCACCCCGCGCCTCATCCCGCGAAGACCGCCAAGCGCGACGAGCCCGAGCTCACGTTCTTCGACACACCCGGGATGGACCGGCTCGCCCAGATGCTTCTGGTGATGGCCTCGGAACTTCATGTGCTCCGTGACCGGGTCCGGTGCCTGGAGTTCATGCTCGCCGAGCAGGGGCAGCTCGACATCTCTGCACTCGAGCGTTTTCAGCCCAGCGATGCGCAGGCTGCCACGCTCGCAAGTGAGCGCGACGCGTTTGTTGCACATCTGATGGAAGTGCTAGACGGGCGCGCCAAATCCACCAGCGGACGTTTCCCGCCGGTTTCGCCGGAGCCCCGTTCATGAACGCGCCCGTTCGAGCAACCGTCGCCTTTCAGGAGCTGATTGGTTCGGTGCGACAGCACTGGGCTAATCAGCTCTATCCGGCGCTCCACGCGCGTTATCGCGAGATCGATCGCGGCGGCACCCCCGCGATGACCGACCAGGCCATCGCCCAGGTCGCTGAGACACCGCTTTACCAGTGGTTTGCTTTCATCGAGCGCCACTATCAGCGAATGAAATATTCCGACCCGAGGTGGGGACTCGCCGTAAATTTTGAATCGCAGCCCGCCTGGGTGCGCGAGCGGCTCGCCGCCGCCGAGTCCAGCCCGTATCTCGAGCTCAATGCCGATCTCGACATCCCTCACTATTACCGCGAAATCGATATACATCAGCACCCGGGTAACCTGATCGGCGCCGACTATGACGGGCTCATGTACCGGGCAAGCGCCACCTCGATTCATCCCAACACGCGACGCTTCGAAGCGCACGAACGTTTCGCCGACACAGTGCTCGCGCGCCGCCGGTTCAGATCGGTTCTCAACATGGGCTGCGGCTTTGGAAAATGCACGCTGCCGATCGCGGCGCGACTGCCTGAGGCGCGGGTGATCGGCATTGACCTGTCAGCGCCCTGCCTGCGGTTGGCTGCCGCCACGCTGACCGACACCGCACTCACCAACACGCGATTTGCTCAGCGCGACGCCCTGCGATCCGGTTACGCCGATGGCAGTTTCGATCTCGTCACTTCCACCCAGCTGCTGCACGAGCTGCCGGTTGAGGACATCCAACGGGTGCTGCGCGAATCATTCCGGCTGCTCGAACCAGGCGGCGAGGTGATGCACCTTGATTTCCGCCCGCGCGGCCGCTGGATGGAGTTCCTTCTAGACGGCCACGCCGTGCGCAACAACGAGGGCTTCATGCCCGCGTTCAACCGGGTGGACATGCATGAGGCGCTCCGCGAGGCCGGGTTCGTGGATAGTGCGATCGAACCGTTTGCCGAAACCGAGGGCGCGACCCACCCGGATTGGCCCTACTGGCGCTTTCCCTGGACGCTGTTTCGCGCGGTCAAGCCGCTCTGAGCGATCCGGCAAGCTGCCGCGCGGCCTGCTCGGCGAGGTCCGCCGACCGGGCTTCCACCATGACCCGCACCAGCGGCTCGGTACCCGAAGCACGGATCAGGATACGGCCCTGATCGGCGAGCTCACGTTCCACCTCGGCACGGACGCGACTGAGCGGCTCATGCGCCTGCCAGTTAAAGCCACGCTCGATACGAACATTGATGAGTGTCTGAGGCATCATCTGCAGGCCCTCAGCCAGTTCGCCTAGCGATTGCCCGGTGCGCTGGACCGCCGCCAGTACCTGCAAGGCGCTGATGGTGGCATCGCCCGTGCTGTGATGATCGAGGCAGAGCAAATGGCCCGAACTCTCCCCGCCATACAGCCAACCGCGCGCGCGAAGCATTTCGAGCACGTACCGATCACCCACCTTCGCGCGGGCAAAATCCACCCCCAGCCGGCCGAGCGCCTGCTCAAGCCCGAGGTTGGACATGAGCGTGCCGACCGCCCCCGCCACCGGACCGCTGTGCAGACGCTCGCGCACGATCAGATAGAGCAACTCGTCACCGTGAAAGATCCGCCCGTCACCATCGACCATCACCACGCGGTCGGCATCGCCATCAACCGCCACGCCAATCGCCGCACCATGCTCGCGCACAGCGGCCTGAAGCGCTGCCGGATGCGTAGCACCCAACTGGTCGTTGATGTTGAAGCCATTGGGTGAGGCACCCAGGGTGATGACATCGGCGCCCAGCTCGTGAAACACATGGGGCGCTGTCTGATAAGCGGCGCCATTTGCGCAGTCAACCACCATCCGCAAGCCCTTGAGATCAAGGTTTGCAGGAAAGGTGCGCTTACAGAATTCGATATAGCGGCCGGCCGCATCATTCACGCGCCGCGCGCGCCCCAGCGCGGAGGACGCCACACAGCCGATGGGTCGTTCGAGCTCAGCTTCGATGGCGGATTCGACTGAGTCGGGCAGCTTGTCGCCATCGGCCGAAAAGAACTTGATACCGTTGTCATCAAAGGGATTGTGGGAGGCGCTGATCACAATGCCAGCCGACAGGCGGAGCGCTCGCGTGAGATAGGCCACGGCTGGCGTGGGAAGCGGCCCGCACAGGAGCACATCCACCCCAGCGGCCGACAGCCCCGCTTCGAGCGAGGCCTCCAGCATGTAACCCGAGATGCGGGTGTCTTTTCCGATGATGACCGCGGGCCGAGTGCTCGCGCGCCCTCCGAGGGCAACCGAGTTGGTGGCGGGCGCGAGATCGGCGGTGCCCGCACCAGCCAGCACCCGACCCGCTGCATAGCCCAACCGCATCACGAAATCGGGCGTGATCGGTGCCTCTCCGACCCGCCCTCGAACCCCATCGGTACCGAAAAATTTACGCCCCATCCCAGGCCTCCGCCTTCAGCGCATGCCACACTTTGAGGGCATCACGCGTTGCCGCCACATCATGAACCCGCACCACGGCGGCCCCGTCCTGGACCGCTGCAAGCATCGCCGCCAGACTACCCGGCAATCGTTCGCCCACGTCACGCCCCGTCAGACGTCCAATGAAGGACTTTCGGGACAGCCCGACCAGCATGGGCCCTACCTTTCCCAGGATCGGCAGCGCACGGAGCAAGGCGAGATTATGGCCAAGCGATTTCCCAAACCCGATCCCCGGATCAAACATCATGCGCGGCCGGGAAACGCCAGCGACCTCCAGTGATGCGCGCCGCTCGGCGAGAAATTCAGACACCTGGACCACGACATCGTGATACTGAGGCGCGTCCTGCATGGTGGCCGGATCACCCTGCATGTGCATGATGCACACGCCGCAGTCCGTCGCCGCCACCGCCTCAATCGCGCCCGGCGCCGTCAAACCGCCAACGTCATTGATGATGTCGGCACCGTGCGCGAGCGCTACCCGCATGACTTCAGGCTTTCGGGTATCGACTGAAATAGGAATGCCCCGGCCCCGCATGGCTTCCAGAACGGGGAGGATGCGGTCGAGTTCGAGCGATGTATCGACTCGAGGCGCCCCAGGCCTGGTGGACTCGCCACCAATGTCAAGCAGATCAGCGCCCTCGGCGACTAACCGTTCGGCCCACTCGATCGCCTCAACGGGATCGGTGCGATCGCGTCGCTCGGAAAAGGAATCGGGCGTGACATTGACGATCCCCATCACGAGCGGCCGATCGAGACGCATCCGGAAGCGGCCGCAGACCCATTCAGAGGCCCTGTCGGCCGGCACCGGATGCATGGCAATCAAAGGACGGGCACAAGGCCCGTTCAGGCTGCCGGTTCAGCCGAGGGCGACCCTGACGAAGCGCTGGGCTGGCTGGCCGGCGTGCCTGCCCCGCCCGCACTGCTACCGGTCGATCCGCCCGGCTTCGGCGGACGCGGCGGCCGACCCGAGATGATGTCGTCGATCTGATCTGCGTCGATCGTTTCCCAATCGAGTAGCGCCTTGGCCATGGCTTCGACTTTGTCGCGATTGGTGTCCAGGATGTTGCGCGCCACCGCATACTGCTCGTCGATGATCCGGCGGATCTCGGAATCGACTTTGCGCATGGTCTCTTCAGACATGTTGGT
>JAGWXN010000005.1 GCA_018969885.1 Betaproteobacteria bacterium
CGCTGCTCGCCCGCTCGCCGGCTCGCCGGCTCGTCGTAGCGCGCCAGCGCACCGTTTCAAGGAGCTTGTGTGTTCAAGGTCATCACCCTCAATCTGAACGGAATTCGCTCGGCGGCCGCCAAAGGCGCGTTTGAGTGGCTGCAGGCCGAGCGCGCGGCCGTGGTGGGCGTGCAGGAGGTGAAAGCGCAGCATGATCAGGTAGCGGGCGCCCACGACCGCGTCGGTCGGATGGCGGGCCACTTCCACTACGCGCAGAAGAAGGGCTATTCCGGCGTGGGCCTTTACCTGCGCGAGGCGCCGAGCGATGTGGTGCGCGGCATCGGCGATGCCGGGTTTGATGCCGAGGGCCGCTGGATCGAGGCGCGCTATGACCGCCCGGGACGGCGGCTGAGCCTGGTGAGTTGCTATGTGCCGAGCGGCTCAAGCGGCGAGGAGCGTCAGGCGGCCAAGTTCCGCTTTCTTGATCTGCTCGCGCCAAAACTTGCAGCGCTCGCGGCCGAGCGTGAATTCATTCTGATGGGCGATGTGAATATTGCGCACCAGGAGCGTGATCTGAAGAACTGGAAAAGCAACCAGAAAAACAGCGGCTTTCTTCCCGAAGAGCGAGCCTGGATGACCGAGCTGCTTGCGGGCACGAGGCTGGTTGATGTGTACCGGCGACTGCACCCCGACACCACCGATGCCTGCTACACCTGGTGGAGTAATCGCGGCGAGGCCTGGGCAAAAAACGTGGGCTGGCGACTCGATTATCAGATTGCCACACCGGCGCTCGCCGAGTGCGCGCGCCAGGCGCTCATCTATAAGACGCAGCGCTTTTCCGACCATGCGCCACTTGCCGTGAGCTACGACTTCAAGCTGTAAGGCGAGGCGGCTCCGCCGTATCATCGCGGACCGATCCGAAATCTGTCCGAGGGAGCTTGTCTTGAGTAGCAGCGATCTGCGCACGCAGTTCATCCGTTTTTCGGTGCAGGCCGGCATCCTGCGCTTTGGTGAGTTCCGCACCAAGGCGGGTCGACTGTCGCCCTATTTCTTCAATGCCGGTCTCTTCAACGATGGCGCGCTGCTCGGACAGGTGGCCGAGTTTTATGCGCAGACGCTGCTGGCCGCCGAGCGCGAGGGCCGGATCGCCTTCGACATGCTGTTCGGGCCGGCCTATAAAGGCATCACGCTTGCCTCGGCCACCGCGGTGGCGCTTGCGCGGCTCGGTCGTAACGTACCCTTTGCCTTCAATCGCAAGGAGGCGAAAGATCATGGCGAGGGCGGCACGCTGATTGGTGCGCCGCTCGCCGGACGGGTTGTGATCATTGATGATGTGATCAGCGCCGGCACCTCGGTTCGCGAATCGGTTGAGCTCATCCGGGCGCACGGGGCGAGTCCCTCGGCCGTCATGATCGCGCTGGATCGCCAGGAGCGCGCGGGCGATGCCCAACAGGTGGGCGAGCTCTCGGCGAGCCAGGAGGTGGCGCGGCTTTACGGCATGCCGGTGCTGGCCATTGCAAGCCTTGATGATCTGCTCACGTATCTGTCATCCGCCAATGCGTCGGATGCGCCCCATCGCGAGCGGGTCGCAGCCTATCGCGCGCGCTACGGCGAATCCTGACGCTTCGATTCTTACCCCTCTGGAGTGTTGCCATGCCCTTGCTGCCCCGCCTGGAAGACGACCAGCTCGCGCCCGAGGCGCGCGCGGTGTTTGAGGAGATCCGCCGAGTCCGAGGCGCCGACTATGTGAACGACATCTGGCGGGTGCTTGCCAATGATCCGGCGCTTCTTGCGCGCACCTGGTCGCAGACCCGAGCGACCATGGCTCCCGGTGCGCTCGATGGTCTTACGAAGGAATTCATTTACCTCGCCGCCTCCATCACCAACGACTGCGAGTACTGCATCCGCACACACACCGCATCGGCACGCGCCAAGGGCATGACCGATGCGCAGTTCGCAGAACTCCTGGCGGTGGTGGGACTGGCCAACCAGTTCAACCGGCTGGCGGCGGGCACGCGGGTGGAGGTGGATGCCCGCTATCGAGATTGAGGGCGGGCAACTGGAAGCAAGCGACTCGGAGCGGGCGACTCGGAGCCGGCCATCTGGACCCGCGCGTGGGGGTCTACGACGCCGGCGCCCCGCCCAGCCGCGCGCGCAGCAACTCGTTTACCTGCTGTGGGTTCGCCTTGCCGCGGCTCGCCTTCATCACCTGGCCAACCAGCGCATTGAAGGCCTTGTCCTTGCCCGCGCGAAACTCCTCGACCGACTTCGGATTGGCGGCCATGACTTCATCGACCAGTTTACCGATGGCATCACCGTCGCTGATCTGTTTGAGCCCGCGCGCATCGATCAGCCGATCGGGGGCGTCGTCACCCGCCTGAGGCTCGGCCCATAGCAGCGCGAAGAGCTCGCGGGCGATCTTGCCCGACACGGTGCCGTCATCGATTCGCCGGATGAGCGCAGCGACCTGACCAGGTGTGACCGGCGCGCCGGCAATCTCCAGCCCATCGCGGTTGAGGGCCGCCGCCACCTCGCCCATCACCCAGTTGGCGGCTGATTTGGCCGACGTGGCGCCCGGTGTGGTGCCAAGCGCCTGCAGCACCGCGTCGAAGTAGTCGGCGGTGGCGCGGCTTGCGGTGAGGGTGGTGGCGTCATAGGCCGAGAGCGCGTAATCGCGCTGATAGCGTTCGCGGCGCGCGCTGGGGAGTTCGGGCAGACTGGCCCGCACTGTCTCGATCCAGGGCGCGTCGATCTCGAGCGTAGGCAGGTCGGGGTCGGGGAAATAGCGATAGTCGTGCGCGTCTTCCTTGCTGCGCATTGAGCGGGTTTCGTCACGATCCGGGTCGTAGAGTCGGGTTTCCTGAACCACCCGACCGCCATCGTCGATCAGATCGATCTGGCGCCGCACCTCGAACTCGATCGCGCGTTCGAGAAAGCGAAATGAATTGAGGTTCTTGATCTCGCAGCGCGTGCCGAGTTCGGTGCTGCCATGAATGCGAACCGAAACATTGGCGTCGCACCGAAACGAGCCCTCCTGCATGTTGCCGTCGCAGATGCCCAGCCACACCACCAGCCCGTGAAGCGCGCGCGCGTAGGCAACTGCTTCGCGCGCCGAGCGCAGGTCGGGTTCGGTGACGATCTCGAGAAGCGGCGTGCCCGCGCGATTCAGGTCGATGCCGGAATAGCCGTGAAAATCTTCATGGAGCGATTTGCCTGCGTCTTCCTCGAGGTGAGCGCGGGTGAGTCGGACTGCGCGCTCGCAGGCTGCGCCGTCTTGTTCCCAGGCAATGGTGAGCTCGCCCCCCGCCACCACCGGCGTCTCGTATTGGCTGATCTGATAGCCCTTGGGCAGATCGGGGTAGAAATAATTCTTGCGGGCAAAGACCGAGCGCGGTGCGATCTGCGCGCCCACGGCGAGGCCAAAGCGAATCGCACAGGCCACCGCCGCGCGGTTGGCAACCGGCAGCACGCCGGGTAGCGCCAGATCGATTGCGCAGGCCTGGGTGTTGGGCTCGGCGCCGAATGCGGTGGCGGCGCCGGAGAACATTTTTGAGGCGGTGGCGAGCTGCACATGGGTTTCCAGCCCGATCACCACTTCCCAGGTGCGACCGGCACGGCGGACAAGGGCGGCTTGCGGTGCGTTCATTCGAAGAAAAGCCTTATTGAACCTGTGCGCACGAACCGGTGCGCGGGTCAAACATCACCGGCCAGGCGTCTTCGGCGATGCCGGGCGAGCAGCGGTGTTCGCAGCCGGCGTGTCCCAGGGTGACGCGCCGTCCGTCCTGCCAGATCATGAGTTTGCAGGCGCTGCCGTCGCGCGCGAGGAGCTCGACGTGCGGACGCGACTGCACCTGGCGGAAATCGGCGAGCTCGAAGCGGCAGGTTCCGCGGTGACCGACCCACAGCTGCCAGGACAGTGCACGCACCGTGCCGTCGCTGACCGAGAGTCGGGCCTGCTCGCGAAAGTCGTTGATGTCCCGCTGTTCGCAGCGCGCATCAAGGTGGATCGGTCGGTCGGCGATGGGCGCCGGCGCCACACCCGCGCAACCGGCGAGCGTGGCGAGGGCGAGCGGGCCGAGCAGGCGGGCGGCGGCGAGTCTCGCGGGGGCGGCCGGCATGGCGCAGTGCTCGCCGGTCATGGCCCGGCCGGTCGGCGCTGGTGCCAGTCGGTGACCTGCTGAAACTGATGGCCGACATTGAGCAGACGCGCCTCGTCGAACGGCCTACCGATCAGCTGCAGGCCCACCGGACGGCCTCGCGCGCCAAAACCCGCGGGTACCGACATGCCCGGCAGCCCCGCAAGCGATGCGGGCAGCGTGTAGATATCGGCGAGGTAGTTGGCCACCGGGTCATGCGTCTGGGTGCCAATGTCCCAGGCAACGGTGGGCGAGACCGGCCCGGCAATCAGATCGACCTGCTCGAACGCCCGGCTGAAGTCATCGGCGATCAACCGACGCAGCTTCTGCGCCTGCAGATAGTAGGCGTCGTAGTAGCCCTGCGACAGCACATAGGCGCCAATCAGAATGCGGCGTTTCACCTCGGCGCCAAACCCTTCGGCGCGGCTACGCCGATAGAGATCGGCGAGGTCCTTGGGGTTTTCGGCACGATGGCCGTAGCGCACGCCGTCAAAACGGCTGAGGTTGCTGGAGGCCTCGGCGGGCGCAATCACATAGTAGGCCGGGATGGCGAGTTCGGTTTGCGGGAGCGAGACATCGACCAGGGTGGCGCCCAACGCCCGCAGCCGCTCGAACGCAGAGTCTAGCGCCGCCCGGACGTCATCATGCAGGCCTTCGCCGAAGAATTCCTTCGGGAGGCCGATTCTCAGACCCGCGAGCGGCCGGTCGAGTTCGCGAGAAAAATCTTCGGCTGCCCGTTGTGCGCTGGTGGAATCGCGTGGATCGAAGCCCGCCATGGCGCCCAGCAGCACCGCGCAGTCGTGCGCGCTTCGCCCCATGGCGCCGCCCTGATCGAGGCTGGAGGCGTAGGCGATCATGCCCCAGCGCGAGACGCGTCCGTAGGTCGGCTTGATACCGGTGATGCCGCACATGGCGGCGGGCTGTCTGACCGAGCCGCCGGTATCGGTGCCGGTGGCCAGTGGGGCAAGCCCGCCCGCCACCGCAGCCGCCGAACCGCCTGAGGATCCGCCTGGAATGGCCGCCGGATCCCAGGGGTTTCGGGTGGCACCGAAATGAGAATTTTCGTTTGCCCCCCCCATTGCGAACTCGTCGCAATTGGTTTTGCCCAGGCAGACGGCGCCCGCGCTCGCCAGCCGCTCGACCACCGTGGCGTCGTAAGGGCTCACATAGTTGGCGAGCATGCGCGAGCCAGCCGTGGAACGCCAGCCGCGGGTGACAAAGATGTCCTTGTGGGCGATGGGGATGCCCAGAAGCGGCCCGCGCTCGCCCCGGGCGAGGCGCTGGTCGGCGGCCTGCGCCTGGCTGAGGGTGAGCTCGGGCTGCACATCGATAAAAGCGTTTAACGGGCTCGCGGCAACCCGGTTCAGAAAGTGGTGGGCGAGTTCGACCGCGCTGGTCTGACCCGAGGCAAGCGCAAGCGCGAGCTCGGCGACCGAGGCCTGGGCGGGGTCGGTGAGGCCGCTCACTCGATCACCCGTGGAACCAGGTAAAGCCCGGCCTCGACCTTGGGCGCGCCTGCCTGCAGCGCCGCACGTGCATCGGACTCGGTCACCGCGTCGTCTCGCAGACGCAGCGCGAGCGCATGGGGATGGGTCAGCGGCGCCACCCCCTGGGTGTCGACGGACTGCAGCCTGTCGATCAGCCCGAGGACTGCGTTGAGGTCGGCCTGTAGTGCAGCCTGCTCGGCCGGATCGAGATCAAGACGTGCGAGCGTGGCCAGGCGTCGCACGGCATCAGCGTTTAGGGACATTCGACGAATGATAATACGGTATGATTTCTGCCCTGCCTGAACGGGGTTCTTTCCTTCTCAGGCAAACGAATCCGGTCGCGGCCGGCGCCGGGCGGAACCCTACGCGGAACTGCCCGGATCTCGATCGCGGCGCCCCCGGCGAGCGTGCCGGCCATCCCTCTGACCCTGGACGGACACCATGTTCGGGTTCTTGCGCAAATACTTCTCCAGCGACCTGGCGATCGATCTCGGCACTGCCAACACGCTCATCTATGTGCGTGGCAAGGGCATTGTGCTTGATGAGCCGTCGGTGGTTGCCATCCGCCAGGAAGGCGGACCCAACGGCAAGCGCACCATCGCAGCGGTGGGCCTGGAAGCCAAGCAGATGCTGGGCAAGGTGCCGGGCAGCATCGAAGCCATCCGCCCCATGAAAGACGGCGTGATTGCCGACTTCACCGTCACCGAGCAGATGCTGAAGCAATTCATCCGCATGGTGCATGAGTCGCGGCTGTTTTCGCCCAGTCCGCGCATCATCATCTGCGTGCCCTGCGGTTCCACCCAGGTTGAGCGTCGCGCCATTCGCGAATCTGCGCTGGGCGCAGGCGCCTCCCAGGTCTTCCTCATCGAAGAACCCATGGCCGCCGCCATCGGCGCGGGCCTGCCGGTTTCCGAGCCTTCGGGATCGATGGTGGTTGATATCGGTGGCGGCACCACCGAGGTGGGCGTGATCTCGCTGGGCGGCATTGTCTACAAAGGTTCCATCCGCGTGGGCGGCGACAAGTTCGATGAGGCCATCATCAACTACATCCGCCGCAACTACGGCATGCTGATTGGTGAACCCACGGCCGAGATGATCAAGAAAACCATCGGCTCGGCGTTTCCCGGCTCCGAGGTTCGCGAAATGGAAGTAAAGGGGCGCAACCTCTCCGAGGGCATTCCGCGCAGCTTTACCGTCTCGTCCAATGAAATCCTGGAAGCGCTTACCGATCCGTTGAACAACATCGTGTCCTCGGTGAAGATCGCGCTCGAGCAGACCCCGCCCGAGCTCGGTGCCGACATCACCGATCGCGGCATCATGCTCACCGGCGGCGGCGCCTTGCTTCGCGACATCGACCGCCTGCTGATCGAGGAAACCGGGCTGCCCGTTCTGGTGGCCGAAGACCCCCTCACCTGCGTGGTTCGCGGCTGTGGCATGGCGCTTGAGCGCATCGACAAAAACACCCTGATCTTCACCAGCGAGTAAGGCGAAGCGGCGGCCGCGCCGCGCGCCGCTCTCCCGCGCTTCACAAAGAGCCGATGGACCGAGCACCGCCGCCTTTTTTCCGGCAGGGCCTGTCGGCCGACGTCCGACTGGTTCTGTTCGCGCTCGCGGCGGTGGCGCTGCTGGTGCTCGATGCGCGCTATCGTGCCCTCGAGGTCGTCCGCGCGGCAGTGGGGACGGCGCTCTACCCTGTGCAGCGTGCGCTCCTTGCGCCGCGCGATGCGGTATCGGTGCTGGCTGACTACGCGGGTGGGGTGAGCCGTCTGCGCGAAGATAACGAGCGGCTGGTCCGGCTCGAGGCCGCCAATGCCCGGTCCCTCCAGCAGGGTGAGCATCTGGCCGCTGAAAATGCCCAGCTTCGAAAGCTGCTCGGCATGCGCGAGCGCAGTTCATTCCGCTCGACGGTGGCGGAGGTTCTCTATGAAACCGGTGATCCGTTTACCCGGCGGGTGGTGGTCGACCGCGGCGAGCAGCACGGGCTCCTGGCCGGCCAGCCGGTACTCGATGCCCAAGGGGTCATCGGCCAGATCTCCCGCGTGCTGCCGCTATCGGCCGAGGTGACGCTGCTCACCGATCGCGCCTCGACGCTACCGGTGGAGGTGCGTCGTAACGGTGTGCGTGCTGTGGCATTCGGCGCCGGTCGAGCCGATCTGGTCGAGCTACGCTACCTGCCCGCAGGGGTCGACCTGCGGGCCGGTGACGAACTCTTCACCTCCGGGCTGGATGGCGTGTTTCCGGCGGGTCTGCCGGTTGGACGGGTGCGGGAGGTGCGCCGCGGCGGCTCCTCGTTTACGGTCGCACGGGTTGAGCCGGCGGCTGCGGTCGAACGCTCGCGCATGCTCCTGGTGTTGCTCGAGGCTACCGGCGGTCGGCCCTCGTTTGAGCCGCCACGCCCAGCCGCTGAGCCGGCTGGCCGGGCGCCGGGGGCGCGCGGCAAGGGAGCGGGCGGATGAACACCCATCGCGAAACCGTGCTGCTACCGGCCAATCGCGCGTTTGCGGCGTTCAGTCTCGCCTGCGCATTTCTACTGAACCTGTTTCCGTGGGGACCGTTGCCGCTCGCCCCGGATTTTGTCGCGCTCGCGCTCGTATTCTGGAGCCTTCGTCAGCCGCAAATGGTGGGGATTGGCGTGGCCTTTGCGCTGGGGCTGCTCATGGATATTCATTCGGCGGCGCTTCTGGGCGAGCATGCGCTTGCCTATAGCCTCGTTTCTTATGGCGCCATCAGCCTGCACCGGCGGCTCGCCTGGTTCGGTGCGCTCGGCCGGATGCTCCATCTGCTGCCGCTTTTTTTGCTCGCACAGGTCACCACCCTGATCATCCGCATGGTGCTGGGCGCGGAGTTTCCGGGCTGGCTTTATTTCGTACCCAGCCTCGCAGCGACCGCGCTCTGGGTGCCTACCGAATGGTTGCTGCTCGCGCCGCAGCGCCGACCGGTCGAGCGCGACGAGACCCGGCCGCTATGAGCGAACGCCCGCTTCCCGCGACGCCCGCAGGCTGTCATGCGTGTGACTGACGACGTCAATCAGGCGCTTGCGAACCTGCGCAAAATCCGCCGGCGCCTGCTTCTTTGTGCCGTGCTGTCAATCGCAGGCGGCGCGCTGCTTCTCGCGCGGCTTGCCTACCTGCAGGTGCTTCGCCACGACGATTTTCAGGCGCAGGCCGAAGACAACCGCATCGCGCTGGTGCCGGTGCCGCCCACGCGTGGCCTGATCCTCGACCGTAACGGCCTGCTGATGGCCGAGAACATCGCCTACTACACCCTGGAGCTCGCGCCGTCGCGGTTTTCCCGGCTTGAGCAGACGGTGGCCGACCTTGCCGGGCTGGTTGAGATCACGCCGCGCGATGTGCGGCGCTTTCGCCGGCTGATCGAAGACTCACGGCGCCTCGAGCCGCTGCCGATCAAATCGCGGCTGACCGATGAAGAGGTAGCAAAAATTGCCGCGAATCGCTATCGGCTGCCGGGGGTGGAGATTCGTGCCCGGCTGTTTCGAAGCTACCCGCACGGCGATCTCGCCTCACACCTGATCGGTCATATCGGTCGAATTTCACAGGCCGACCGCAAGCGGCTCGATGATGCGGGGGAGTTGTCGCGCTATCTGGGGGCGACCCATATCGGCAAGGCCGGTATCGAGCAGTCCTACGAGGCGCTGTTACACGGCCGACCCGGCTACGACGAGGTTGAGGTATCGGCTGCGGGTCGCGTGATGCGCACGCTCTCCCGGCACCCGCCGGTCAATGGGTCGGATCTCACGCTCACCATCGACCTGAGGCTGCAGTCGCTGACCGAGCAGCTGTTTAACGGCCGTCGTGGCGCGCTGGTGGCAATTGAACCCGCGAGCGGTGAGGTGCTCGCGTTCGTGTCACAGCCAAGCTTTGATCCCAACCTCTTCGTTGACGGCATTGATCCGGCAAGCTGGCAGGCCTTGAACGAAGACCCGGATAAGCCGCTCCTCAACCGGGCGCTTCGCGGCACCTACCCGCCAGGGTCCACCTATAAACCCTTCATGGCGCTCGCCGCGCTGGAGACCGGCATGCGGCGCCCGGGCGACCTCACAGCCGATCCGGGCTACTTTCAGCTGGGCGAACATCGCTTTCGCGATTCGCGTCCCGAGGGATATGGATCGGTTGATCTGCACACCTCGATCGTGGTCTCGAGCGACACCTACTATTACAAGCTCGCCTACGACATGGGCGTTGACCGGATTCACGGCTTCATGAAGCAGTGGGGCTTTGGTCAGCGAACGGGCATTGATCTCGACCATGAAGCCACGGGCATTCTGCCGTCATCGGAATGGAAGCAGCGGCGGTTCCGGCAGAAGTGGCTACCCGGTGAGTCGCCGTCGATCGGTATCGGACAGGGTTACAACGCCTTCACCATTCTTCAGCTCGCCCATGCCACCGCCACGCTCGCCAACGGCGGGCGGCCGATGCGCCCGCGGCTGCTGCGCGCGTCGCAGGCGCCGGGCGCGCCGATTGAGCCGGTGGCCGCGGACCCAGGCGAACCGATCCCGCTACGCCCCGAGCATGTGCGTCTGGTCACGCGCGCCATGGTGGACGTGAACCGGTTGGGGACCAGTCGCGTGGTGTTCAGCGGCGCGGAGTACCAGGCTGCGGGCAAGACCGGTACGGCGCAGGTGATCGGAATCCGTCAAAACGAAAAATATGATGTCCGCAAAGTGGCCGAGCGGCATCGCGATCACTCGCTGTTCGTCGCGTTCGCACCGGCCGCTTCGCCGCGAATTGCGGTGGCGGTGATCGTCGAAAACGGTGGTTTTGGCGCCCAGGCCGCAGCACCCATCGCGCGCGCACTGTTTGATTTCCATCTCCTTGGCAAGCTGCCACCTGACCGGGCCGGCATCCGGTTGCCCCCCATGGACGAATCCGAGCTTCGCGACGTGCCCGAAGATCTGGAGCCCGAGCGGGTGGAGGCATCGCCCGCCGCGGCACAGCCCGGAGGTGCCCGGTGAGCCGGTTGCAAGGCGCGTGGGCGCGGGCGCGGCCCTGGGTTGCGGTATTTGATTGGCCGCTCTCGATTGCGATCGGACTGGTGGTGGTCTTGAGCGTGATCACCATGTATTCGGCCGCCTATGATTTCCCCGGCCGCTTCGAGGCGCACCTGCGTAACCTTGCGATCGCTGGCTTTGCGCTCTGGATGGCTGCGCTGGTGCCAAGAAGCTGGCTGGTCCGGTTTGCGGTGCCGCTCTTTGTCGGCGGGGTGGCGTTGCTGATTGGGGTCGCGTTGTTTGGCGATATCGCCAAGGGCGCGCGGCGCTGGCTCAATCTCGGCTTCATCCGGATCCAGCCGTCCGAGGTGCTCAAGATCGCCGCGCCTCTGATGCTTGCCTGGTATTTTCAGCAGCGAGAAGGGATGCTTCGCTGGTTCGATTTCGCAGCCACCGCGGTGCTCCTCATGGTGCCGGTCTGGCTGATCGCTCGCCAGCCCGACCTGGGTACCGCGCTTCTGGTGCTCGCAAGCGGCGGCTTCGTGATTTTTCTTGCCGGGCTCAGCTGGAAGCTGCTCGTCTCAATGGCTATCAGTCTTGCGGCCAGTGCGCCGTTTCTGTGGGCCGCCATGCATGACTACCAGCGACAGCGGGTGCTGACGCTCCTCGACCCCGCCTCCGATCCGCTGGGCCGAGGCTTTCACATCATTCAGTCCACCATTGCGATCGGTTCGGGCGGGGTCTGGGGCAAGGGCTGGATGGAGGGGACGCAAACCCGGCTCGAGTTTGTGCCCGAACGCACCACCGACTTCATTCTCGCGGTGTTTTCCGAAGAGTTCGGTCTGGTGGGGAACGGTGTGCTGATCGCGCTCTATCTGGCGGTGGTGCTGCGTGCGCTTGCCATCGCCGCTCGCGGGCTCACGCTGTTTGACCGGCTACTCGCGGGGGCGCTTGCGCTGGTGTTCTTTGTTTATGCCTTCGTGAACATCGGGATGGTGTCAGGCGTGTTGCCGGTGGTGGGCGTGCCGCTACCTTTCATGTCGTATGGCGGCACCGCGATGGCCACGCTTGGCCTGGGCCTCGGACTGGTGATGGGTGTTGCGCGCGCCCGTGCCCATCCCGAGGGCGCAGCTCAGCGCATGAACCGTTTCACATAATCCGCCCCGAGCCCCACGGCCTCAAAGTGGGCGCGATAGCGCTCGATGCGCGTGAACACGTCGTCATAGCCCGTGGAGACGCCTTGCGGGTCGACATACATGAGCGAACCGTGCACCGTAAAGAGCGTGATCATGTCCTGACAATCGTCGGGCACGACCAGCGTGTGGGTCTCGCCCGGTGGCTCGAACACATAGCTGCCTTCGCAGGCAATCCAGTCGTGTTCGAGGTAGTACCAGCTGCCTCGGATGACCCAGGCGTGAACCGCCCCCGAATGACGGTGACGCTGAAGAATGCCGGCTCGCTTGACCCGCAGCAGGTGCACGTAATAGCCGCCGCTCACGTTGAGGTGGAGCGGGCGCGACCAGATGCCGGGGGCGACCGGCGCCCATAGCGTGTCATCGCCATCGAGCGCGTCGTTGATCACCATGTCCGGGACCATGCCCCAGGGTTGGGGACGTGAGTAGGGCTCGAGTCCGGCCGGATTCGGCGGCCGCTTGCGTACCGGCATGTCCATGAGGTTCTCCTCGGGAAAACGTTTCCTCGGAAGCGGATGCTAGCGGAGAGCGGACGCGCGTGCATCCCGCAACCGGCCGCACTACACTGCCGGTCGTGACTTCCGCTGCCCCGCCCCCCGCTTCCCGCCCCGCGTCGCTTCGGCCTGAGTCGGCTCAGCCCGCCGCTGCGGCGCAGGCGCTGATTGCCGCCGCAACCAGGCTGTCGGAGGCGGTCTCGGCGCTCAAATTTTCCGCGCCCGTGACGCATGTCTACAACCCGCTTCTCTACGCCTGGGCGCCGCACCGCGCCTACCTGGAGCGCTATGCCGCGCAGGGCCTTCGCGCGGTGTTCGTCGGCATGAATCCTGGCCCGTTCGGCATGATGCAGACGGGCGTGCCGTTCGGCGAGGTGGCTGCGGTGCGAGATTGGATGGGGATCGAAGCGCCGGTGGCTGGCGTTGCCGATGCGCATCCAAAACGGCCAATCGAGGGCTTTGCCTGCCGTCGCTCCGAGGTGAGCGGACGCCGGCTGTGGGGTTGGGCGGCGCGTCGATTCGGGCCGCCCGAGGTCTTTTTTTCGCAGTGCTTCGTGCTCAACTATTGCCCGCTCGTGTTTCTGGAGGCGTCGGGGCGGAACTTCACGCCCGATCGGCTGCCGCGCGCCGAACTGGCGCCGCTTCAGGCGGCGTGCGATGCCCACCTGAGGGAGGCGGTGGCGGCGCTTGCGCCCGCCTGGGTGATTGGCGTGGGCGGTTATGCGCGGGCCCGGATCGAAGCGGCGCTCGCCGCGGGTCCGGCCGGACTTGCGCCCAGGGTCGATCAGATCCTGCACCCGAGCCCGGCGAGCCCCGCTGCCAACCGGGGCTGGGAGCCGGCGGTCGACCAGCAGCTCGAGCGCCTGGGTGTGTTCACCACCTAGGTCACCTCGGGGTCGAGCCGGAGCCGCGATCGCCAGTTGACGTAAACGTCAACTCGCCTGATCATTTCGCCCATGCCTACCTACAGCATCGGCGAACTCGCGCGCGAGTTCGAAATCACGCCCAGAACCATCCGCTTCTACGAAGACCAGGGGCTCTTGTCGCCGCGTCGCGTGGGGGCCGGTGCCCGCCAGCGATCGTATTCTCACCGAGACCGTACGCGCCTGAAGCTCACGCTACGCGGCAAGCGGCTCGGCTTGTCGCTCTCGGAAATCCGCGATCTCATCAACATGTACGATTCGCCGGCTGACACCGCGCCGCAGCTCACCCGGTTCCTCGAGGTGCTGGACCGCCATCGCTCGCAGCTCGAGTCTCAGCTTCGCGACCTGAACGAGACCCTGGCCGAAATCCGTGCGCACGAAGATCGCGCCCGGGAGCTGCTCGCGCAGGCCACGGACCGGCGGCCAAGAACCACCCGAAAACCCCGGTCCGCCGCCGCCAGACCCACTTCACGTTAACGTTAACGTCAATCCGGTTATCAACCCAACTCCCGCCTAGCGCGCCATCGGCCATGCCTACTCCCGAATCCGCCTCATCCCGCGCCCCGGTGCCGCCGGACCCGCTCTTTGAGTCGCGCATCCGGGAAAGCTTCGGTCGCCAGCCGGCCATGACCACCATCGGCGCGCGACTGGTTCGCGTGGCGGCGGGCGAGGTCGAGATCGAAATGCCCTTCAGCGCCCATATCACCCAGCAGCATGGGTTCATCCATGGCGGCATACTGGGCACCGCACTTGATTCGGCCTGCGGCTTTGCTTCGCTCACGCTCATGGCGGCCGACTCCGGCATTCTCACCATTGAGTACAAACTCAATCTGCTCTCGCCCGGCCGGGGCGAGCGCTTTCGCTTCATCGGCCGGGTACGCAAGGCCGGCCGCACCATCACGCTGGCCGATGCCGATGCCATTGCCATCGAGGCCTCGGGTCGTGAGCGACTGATCGCCACCATGACCGCCACGGAAATGACAATCACCGGCCGCGACGACGTGCGCAGCTGACCACGCTCGCCAGGTAATGGCCCAGTCGGGCGCCAAGGAGAAAAGTGATGACGGAAATCCCCGGACTGCAGTTCGAACTCGGCGAGGATGTGCAGATGCTGCGAGAGGCGCTACGCGCCTTCGTTGCCCGCGAAATCACGCCGCGTGCCGGGGAGATCGACCGCACCGACCAATTCCCCATGGATCTGTGGCGCAAGCTGGGCGAACTGGGCGTGCTGGGCATCACGGTGCCTGAAAACCAGGGCGGCGCGGGTTTGGGCTATCTCGCGCATATCGTTGCCATGGAGGAAATTTCCCGTGGCTCGGCCGCGGTCGGCCTGTCCTACGGCGCGCACTCCAATCTGTGTGTCAACCAGATTTCCCGAAACGGCACCGATGCGCAGCGCGCGCGCTATCTGCCCGGACTCATCTCGGGCGAGAAAATCGGTGCGCTCGCCATGTCCGAACCTAATGCCGGGTCCGATGTGATGTCGATGCGGCTACGCGCCGAGTTCAAGGGCGACCGCTGGATTCTGAATGGCACCAAGATGTGGATCACCAATGGTCCCGATGCCGATGTGCTGATCATCTATGCAAAGAACGACTTCGAGGCAGGCGCCCGCGGTGTGACCGCGTTTCTGGTCGAGAAGCACTTCAAGGGCTTTTCGGTCGCGCAGAAGCTCGACAAGCTCGGCATGCGCGGCAGCCACACCGGTGAACTGGTGTTCGATCATTGCGAGGTGCCGGCCGAAAACGTGCTCGGTGGACTCGGCAACGGCGCGCGGGTGCTGATGAGTGGCCTCGATTTCGAGCGCGCGGTGCTCTCAGGTGGCCCGCTCGGCATCATGCAGGCCTGCATGGATGTGGTGATTCCCTACGTGCATGAGCGCAAGCAGTTCGGCCAGCCGATCGGCGAGTTTCAGCTGATGCAGGGCAAGCTCGCCGACATGTATTCCACCATGATGGCGTGTCGTGCCTATGTGTATGCGGTGGGCCGGCATTGCGATCGCACCCGTGACGGCTCGGTTGATGTGCGAAGCCTGAGGAAAGACGCCGCTGCCGCGATTCTTTACTCAGCCGAAAAAGCCACCTGGATGGCGGGCGAGGCGCTTCAGTGCCTGGGGGGGAATGGCTATATCAACGATATGCCCACCGGCCGGCTGTGGCGCGACGCGAAACTCTACGAGATTGGTGCCGGCACCTCCGAGATCCGCCGCATGCTGATTGGCCGCGAACTGTTCGCTGATACCCGGTAAGCCACCGACCTCTACGCGCGACTTGAACCGTTTGCTGCCATGCATCGCCCAACTTTGTCAGATCCCGCACGCATGTCTACGCCGGCCGCTGCAGGCGAGCCCGTGGGCGGTCGGTCAAACGCGCGCGTGGACGAAAGCGAGAGGCGCGCGGCGGCCATTGCCGCCATGGTGCTCGCGGGCTTTGACCGGCACTACGCGCTCTTTCGCTACAACGCTCAGCAGGCCAAGGCGCGCTGGGAACATGGTGACTGGCACGGTATACGGCGGCTCGCTCGCGAGCGGATCGAGTTCTACGACCTGCGGGTGCGCGAGGCCGTATCGCGACTGGAGTCGGAATTTTCTCAGTCCGAACTCACCGAGGGCATCTGGTCACAGGTCAAGCGCCATTATGTGGCGGCGCTCTCAGAACATCGCCAGCCCGAACTCGCCGAGACGTTCTTCAACTCGGTGAGCACCAAGATCCTGCACCGGCGTTATTTTCGGAACGACTTCATTTTCGTGCGGCCGGCGGTGTCCACCGAGCATCTCGATGCCGATCCGCCCTCGTGGCGGGTCTATTACCCGCATGCCGCGGGCCTTGCCACGGCACTCCGCGCGCTTCTGATCGATCTCGGGCTCGCATGCCCGTATGTCGATGCCGAACGTGATGTGGCGCGCATGGAGCGGGCGCTTGAAGCGGAATTCGGCGCGCAGTTTGAGCCTGCGGCCGATTGGCAGATCCAGGTGCTGCGCACGCTCTTCTTTCGTAACAAGGGCGCCTACCTGATCGGCCGCGTCATCGACGACGGTGAGGTTCGGCCCTTTGTGGTGCCGTGGCTGCGCGATTCACGCGGTCGTGCCTATGCCGATGCGATGCTGTTTGGCGAGGCCCGCATTGAGGCGCTGTTTAATTTCTCGCGCGCCTACTTCATGGTGGATATGGATGTGCCGTCGGCCTATGTGCGTTTTTTGCGCAGCCTGATGCCGGCCAAGCCCGAGTCCGAGCTCTACACCATGCTGGGGCTGCACAAGCAGGGCAAGACGCTTTTCTACCGCGACCTGCTGCATCATCTGCGCCACTCGCATGACCGCTTCGTGGCAGCGCCCGGCATTCGCGGGCTGGTCATGGCGGTGTTTACGCTGCCGTCGTTTCCCTACGTATTCAAGCTCATCAAAGATCGCCGCTCAAAGGAGGTCTCGCGCGAGTTCATCAAGGGCCGTTACCAGATGGTGAAGCTGCACGACCGGGTGGGCCGCATGGCTGACACCTGGGAATATTCTGATGTACCGTTTCCGCGCGGGCGCTTTGATCCAGCGCTGCTAGCCGAATTGCGCGAGGCCGCACCCTCGCTCATCGAAGACGATGGCGAGTCGGTGGTGATCCGGCACCTCTATATCGAACGACGCATGACGCCGCTCAACCTTCACCTCGAGCGATCGAGCGAGGCCGAGCGCGAGCGCGCGATCATCGAATACGGCAACGCCATCCGTGAGATGGTGGCGGCCAACATCTTTCCGGGCGACATGCTCTACAAGAATTTCGGTGTCACGCGCCAGGGTCGCATCGTGTTCTACGACTATGATGAGGTCGCCTACCTCACCGACTGCAATTTTCGCGAAATACCGCTCGCGCGTACGCCCGAAGACGAGATGGCGAGCGAGCCTTGGTATGCAGTGGGGCCGAATGATGTATTTCCCGAAGAATTCGGCACCTTTCTCCTCGGACATCCGGCGATTCGTGCAGTGTTCATGGCGCACCACAGCGAGTTGCTCGAGGCCGGCTTCTGGCGCGCCCGTCAGGCGCGCATCCGCGAGGGCCTGCTCGAGGACGTCTTTCCCTACCCGGAGGCGCTTCGCTTCCGTCATGTTTCCGATCCAGACATTCCCAACCAGGAGAAGCTCTCATGAACGATCCCGTTGTTATCGTTTCGGTTGCCCGCACCCCCATCGGCAGCATGGTGGGTGAGCTGTCGGGCTTTGCCGGCCATCAGCTGGGCTCGCATGCCATCAAGGCCGCGGTCGCCCGTGCGGGCATTGCCCCGGAGCAGGTGCAGGAGGTGATCATGGGCTGCGTGCTGCCGGCCGGTCAGGGCCAGGCCCCAGCGCGTCAGGCCACGCTTGGTGCGGGGCTGCCGCGCTCGACCGGCGCAACCACCTTGAACAAGGTCTGCGGCTCGGGCATGAAGGCCGCCATGTTTGCGCACGATCTGCTGGTCGCGGGGAGCGCCGAGATTGTGGTGGCGGGCGGCATGGAGAGCATGAGCAACGCCCCCTACATGATGCTCAAAGGTCGCGGTGGCTATCGCTACGGCCACGGAACGCTCTTTGATCACATGGCCCTTGACGGCCTGGAAGACGCCTACGAAAAAACCCCCAATGGCGGCGGTAAGTCGATGGGCCAGTTCGCCGAAGACTGCGCAGGCAAATACGCCTTCACCCGCGAGGAGCAGGATGCCTACGCCATTGAATCCACCCGCCGCGCGGTGGCTGCCAACACCGATGGCAGCTTCGCCTGGGAGATCGCGCCGGTGACCGTGGCGGGCAGGAAGGGCGATGTGGAGATTGCGCGCGACGAGGCGCCCTTCAAGGCCAACGTCGACAAGATCCCTTCCCTTAAGCCCGCCTTCCGAAAAGACGGCACGGTCACCGCTGCCACCTCCTCATCCATCTCCGATGGGGCGGCTGCACTCGTCATGATGCGCGCCTCGACCGCGGCGCGCCTGGGTGCCAAGCCGCTTGCACGGCTGGTCGCGCATGCCACGCATTCGCAGGAGCCACAGTGGTTTACCACCGCACCGGTCGGCGCGATCGAGAAGCTCTATGCCAAGACCGGCTGGACCACCGATTCAGTGGACCTGTTCGAAATCAATGAAGCGTTTGCGGTGGTGGCGATGGCCGCCATGCGCGACCATGCGATCCCGCATGCCAAGGTCAATGTGAATGGCGGCGCCTGTGCGCTCGGCCATCCGATTGGTGCATCCGGTGCGCGGCTGATCGTCACGCTGATTGGCGCGCTCCGCGCGCGAGGCGGCAAGCGCGGCGTGGCCTCGCTTTGCATCGGCGGTGGTGAGGCCACCGCGGTTGCCATCGAGATGCTGTAAGCCTTGCTCTGCCCATGCTGCTTACCGAAGACCATCGGCTGATTCGCGACGCGGTCCGCGACTATGTTCGCGACCATGTCGCGCCACACGCCGCAAACTGGGATCGCCACGACACCTTCCCGCGCGAGGCGCTCGCCGGACTCGCCGCGCTCGGCTGCTACGGCGTCGCGGTACCCGAGCGCTGGGGAGGTGCGGGGCTCGACTATGTGTCGCTTGCGCTCGTGATCGAGGAGATCGCCGCGGGCGATGGCGGCACCTCCACCATCGTCTCGGTCAACAACTGCCCGGTCTGCTCGATTCTGCTTGCCTGGGGGTCGGAGGAGCAGAAGACGCGCTGGCTGGGGCCCCTCGCATCGGGCGCGATGCTGGGCGCGTTTTGCCTCACCGAACCGCAGGTGGGGTCCGATGCCTCCGCGCTTCGCACCACGGCACGTCTCGAAGGTGATCACTGGGTGCTCGATGGTGTCAAGCAGTTCATCACCTCGGGCGCCAATGGTGATGTGGCGATCGTGATGGCGGTGACGGACCGCGAGGCAGGAAAGCGTGGCATCTCTGCATTTCTTGTGCCCACGGACAGCGCCGGCTATCGGGTGGCGCACATCGAGAAGAAACTCGGCCAGCATTCGTCTGACACCGCGCAGATCGCGCTTGAGGGCTGTCGGGTGCCGGCCCAGAACCTGATCGGTGAACCCGGGCAGGGCTATCGCATTGCACTGTCCGGACTCGAGGGCGGGCGGATTGGCATCGCCTCGCAGTCGGTGGGTATGGCGCGTGCTGCGTTTGAGGCGGCACTTCGCTATGCGCACGAGCGCGAGGCGTTTGGCGCGGCCATCTTCAATCATCAGGCGGTGCAGTTCCGGCTTGCCGATATGGCGACGGGACTGGAGGCGGCGCGACAGCTGATTCTTCACGCAGCGGCGCTTAAAGATGCCGGCAAGCCCTGTCTGAAGGAAGCGGCCATGGCCAAGCTCTTTGCTTCGGAGACCGCGGAGAAAATCTGCTCCGACGCCATCCAGATTCATGGCGGCTACGGTTACGTCAATGATTTCCCGGTTGAGCGGATTTATCGCGATGTGCGCGTCTGCCAGATCTATGAGGGCACGAGCGACATCCAGCGGATTCTGATCGGCCGGGCGCTGGCCGAGTGATGATGCGCGGCGCGCGCCTCGTCACATCGCTTACCCGTCCACGCGCCCATTTATTGTCCGTCGAGGATCGTCCGTCATGTCTCAGATAGTCAGCAAGCTCGACCCGGCGGGCGCAGAGTTTTCCGCTCACGCGCAGGCCATGCGCACGCTGGTGGGCGACCTGCGCGAGAAGGTGAAGCACGCCGCGATCGGCGGTGGGGAGACCGCGCGCGCGCGCCACGTCGCTCGCGGCAAGCTACTTCCTCGCGAACGCATCGAGCGGCTGCTTGATCCCGGCTCGCCCTTTCTCGAGCTCTCACCGCTTGCGGCTTACGGCATGTATGGCGATGAGGCGCCGTGTGCGGGCATCATCACCGGCATCGGTCGGGTGAGCGGCCAGGAGTGCGTGATCGTTTGCAACGACGCCACGGTGAAGGGCGGTACCTACTATCCGGTCACGGTGAAAAAGCATCTGCGGGCTCAGGAGGTTGCGCGCGACAACCGTCTGCCCTGCATTTACCTGGTCGATTCGGGCGGCGCCAATCTGCCCAATCAGGACGAAGTGTTTCCCGATCGCGAGCATTTTGGCCGCATCTTCTACAACCAGGCGACGATGTCGGCTGAGGGCATTGCGCAGATCGCAGTGGTGATGGGCTCCTGCACGGCGGGCGGCGCCTATGTGCCCGCGATGAGCGATGAGGCGGTGATCGTCCGAAATCAGGGCACGATCTTTCTGGGCGGCCCGCCGCTGGTGAAGGCCGCCACCGGTGAGGAGGTGAGCGCTGAAGATCTGGGTGGGGGCGATGTGCATACGCGGCTCTCGGGCGTGGCCGATCACCTGGCGGCCAACGACGAGCATGCGCTTGGCATCGCCCGTTCGATTGTGGCCACGCTCAACCGCAATAAGCGGATCGAGCTCGCCTGTCGCGCGCCGCGACCCCCCGCCTATCCGGCCGAGGAGTTGCTAGGGGTCATTCCCACCGACGCCCGAAAATCTTTCGATGTGCGCGAGATCATCGCGCGGGTGGTCGATGGCTCGGAGTTCGATGAATTCAAGCCCCGTTATGGCAGCACGCTGGTCACGGGCTTTGCCTGGATCGAGGGCATGCCGGTGGGCATTCTGGCCAACAACGGCATCCTGTTTTCGGAGTCGGCGGCCAAAGGCGCGCATTTCATCGAACTGTGCGCGCAGCGCCGCATACCACTCGTGTTCTTGCAGAACATCACGGGCTTCATGGTGGGCCGCAAATATGAGAATGAGGGCATTGCGCGCGCCGGCGCGAAGCTGGTGACTGCGGTGGCCTGCGCGCAGGTGCCCAAGTTCACCGTCATCATTGGCGGCTCCTTTGGCGCGGGCAACTATGGCATGTGCGGGCGCGCGTATTCGCCGCGGTTTCTCTGGATGTGGCCCAATGCCCGCATCAGCGTGATGGGCGGCGAGCAGGCGGCCGCGGTGCTCGCCACCGTTCGGCGTGATGGCATCGAGTCGCGCGGCGGGCAATGGAGCGCTGGCGATGAGGAAGCCTTTCGTGCGCCGATCCGCGAGCAGTACGAGCGTCAGGGCCATCCCTATTACGCGAGCGCACGGCTCTGGGACGACGGCATCATCGATCCGGTTGACACCCGTCGGGTGCTGGCGCTGGGTCTGTCTGCGGCGCTCAATGCGCCGATTCCGCCGACCCGGTTCGGCGTTTTCCGGATGTGAGGCGGCCCGCTGTGTTCAAACGTATTCTCATTGCGAACCGAGGTGAAATCGCCTGCCGGGTGGCCGCCACCGCGGCGCGCCTGGGCATTGAAACCGTGGCGGTCTATTCCGATGCCGATGCGCGGGCAGCGCATGTGGCCGCGTGCGATCAGGCGCTGCGTCTGGGGCCAGCGTCGGCGCGTGAGTCCTATCTGAAGGGCGAGGCGATCATCGCGGCCGCGCTTAGCGCGGGGGCGCAGGCCATTCACCCCGGCTATGGGTTTCTTTCCGAAAACGATGCCTTCGCCCGCGCGGTGCGCGAGGCGGGGCTCATTTTCATCGGCCCGCCGCCCGAGGCCATTGCCGCGATGGGGAGTAAATCGGCTGCCAAGACCCTGATGGGGCGGGCGGGCGTGCCGCTCGTACCGGGCTATCACGGCGAGCGCCAGGAGGCCGACTATCTGCGCGGACAGGCCGATGCGATCGGCTATCCGGTCATCATCAAGGCGAGCGCAGGCGGTGGCGGCAAGGGCATGCGGATCGTCGAGCAGAGCGCCGATTTCGAGGCTGCGCTCGCCTCGTGCCGGCGTGAAGCGTTGTCAGCCTTCGGGTCCGATCAGGTGCTGGTCGAGCGCTACCTCAGGCGGCCGCGCCATATCGAGGTGCAGGTGTTTGCCGACCGGCACGGTAACGCGCTCCATCTGTTTGAGCGGGACTGTTCGGTGCAGCGCCGCCATCAGAAGGTGGTGGAAGAGGCGCCTGCGCCGGGCCTGTCGGAGGCGCGTCGGGCGGAGATGGGGGCTGCGGCGGTGGCGGCGGCTCGCGCGGTGGGCTATGAAGGTGCAGGCACCGTCGAATTCATCGCCGAGCAGGATGGACGCTTCTATTTCATGGAGATGAACACGCGGCTCCAGGTCGAGCATCCGGTCACGGAAATGATCACCGGCCTCGATCTGGTCGAGTGGCAGTTGCGTGTAGCGGCGGGCGAAGCGTTGCCGCTTGCGCAGGCAGCGCTTGAGCGGCGCGGGCATTCGATCGAGGTCCGGCTCTACGCTGAGAATCCCGAGCGCGGTTTTCTGCCTTCCACTGGGGCGCTGCGCGCGCTGCATCTGCCGTCTGCGACAGGCTTCTCGGTGGGGGCGGGTGCGCATGGCGAGCCTGCTGCGCTTCGGATCGACAGCGGGGTTCGCGCGGGTGATGTGATCACGCCCCACTATGACCCGATGATTGCCAAGCTTATTACCTGGGGGGCCGATCGCGATCAGGCGCGCGCGCGAATGGCGCAGGCGCTCTCGCAGGTTCGAATCGCGGGGGTGTCCACCAATGCGGCCTTCCTGTATCGCCTGATGCAGTCGCCAGCGTTCGCCTCGGCTGATCTCGATACCGGCTTGATCGACCGCGAGCGCTCGACGGTCCTGCCCTCGCCTGCCCCCATGACCATGCGCGATTGGGGGGTGGCCGCGGCTGCTTGGCTTGCGAACGAGTCGGCAGAGACTGCCCGCCGCACGCTGCCGCAACGCGTGGCGGACGGGACTGCCACCGGCGGAGCGCCCGAGCCCGCATGGATCGACCCGTGGCGGGCCGCCGATAGCTGGCGGGTCCACGGGCAGGGCGCCCGCTGGCTGCGGCTTGCGACCGACACGGAGCAATGCGAACTGCGGATCGAACCTGCCCGCTCGGGCGCGGGCTTTACCGCATTTGCCGGCGATCAGGTGGTCTGCATCGCCGACCCGCGACTCGATGAGGCAGAGGGCGCTCTGAGCGCGCTCGTTGGCGCCGAAGCGGTTCGCTGCGGCGCGCTGATTGACGGCTCAGCGATCCTGCTGTCGGAGCGGGGCCGTGCGCTGCGCGTCGCGGTGCTGCCGCCGGGCGGCAATCCTGATGAGGCGGCCGCGGATGCGGGCAGCCTCGCCGCACCGATGCCTGGCAAGGTGGTGGCGCTGATGGTGGACGTGGGTGCGGTGGTTGAGCGCGGCCAGCCGCTCGCGGTACTCGAGGCGATGAAGATGGAGCATGTCATCACCGCGCCCGAGGCGGGTCGCGTCACCGCCATTCTTCACGCGACGGGTTCACAGGTGCAGGAGGGCGCGGCGCTTCTTGCGATCGAGCCCCTTGCCGCGGGGGCAGCATGACCGGTTTATCTTCTGGCGCCGAGCAAGGGCAAGGCGTCTCCCATCTGGCGAAGGCATCGCCCACCATCGTGCTGGGTCTGCGCAGCGCCGATGCTATGCAAGCGTGGACCCAGGCGCTAAGCGAGGCGTTGCCGTACGCCCGGATCGTGCCCGATGCGGTCGACGCCCCCGCCGCCCCCGCCGCCGACTATGCGGTGCTGTGGCGGCCGCAACCCGGTTTTTTCGCGCGCCAGCCCGGGCTCGCCGCAGTCTTTGCCGCCGGCGCAGGCGTTGACTGGCTGCTCACCGACCCGACGCTGCCGGCGGCGCTCCCGATCTATCGCATCGAAGATGGCGGCATGGCCGAGCAGATGGCGGCCTATTGCGCGCATGAGGTGCTCCGCTTTCACTATCGCTATGACCGCTATGAAGCGCAGCAACGCGCGGGTGTCTGGCAGGAGTGGCCCTATGTGAGCCCGGCGCGCTGTGCCGTGGGCGTGTTCGGGATGGGCAAGATGGGCGAGGCGATCGCGCGTGCGCTGGTTGCGCTCGGCTTTGCGGTACGCGGCTACTCGCGCTCGCCGCGCACGCTGGTCGGGATTGAATGCTTTGATGACTCGCACGGGCTTGAGCCGTTCCTGCAAGGCGCGCAGGTGCTGGTGGTGGCAGCGCCCCTCACACCGGCCACCCGCAATCTGTTTGACGCCATGCGTTTAGCACAGCTGCCGCGCGGGGCCTTCCTGATCAACGTCGCGCGAGGCGACCTGGTGGTGGAGGAGGCGCTGCTGGCTGCGCTCGATTCGGGTGCGCTCGCTGGTGCCGCGCTCGATGTATTTCGCACCGAGCCGCTGCCGCGCGAGCACCGCTTCTGGAACCACCCACGGGTACGCATCACGCCGCATGTGGCGGCGATCACCGTTGTGAGCGAGTCTGCCCGCCAGGTGGCGCATCGCATCACGCAGCTTGCGCTCGGCCATACGCCCAGTGGCCTGGTTGATCGCAACCGCGCCTATTGAACTGGCTCTCAAGGAAAGTCCTCCTCATGCCCAACACCCTGCCCGCCCGAGTCTTCATCACCGAGGTCGGCCCGCGCGACGGTCTTCAAAACGAGAAAGCGCCGCTTGCAACCGATGTGAAGGTCGAGCTCTGCGAGCGGCTGCTCGCTGCCGGCGTAGCGCAGCTCGAGGTCACCTCCTTCGTATCGCCCAAATGGGTGCCGCAGATGGCCGATGCGGCCGATGTGCTTGCCCGCCTCCCCCGGCGTGCCGGGCTCACGTTGTCTGCGCTCACGCCCAACCTGAAAGGCTTCGAGGCGGCGCTTGCGAGCCGAGTCGATGAGGTGGTGATTTTCGGCGCGGCAAGCGAGGCGTTTTCAATGCGAAACACCAATTGCTCGGTGGCCGAGAGCATCGAGCGATTTCGCCCGGTGGCCCAGGCCGCCAAGGCTCGCGGTCTGCGGCTCCGCGCAGTGATTTCGGTGGCTTTTGGCTGCCCCTATCAGGGCGATGTGCCCCTCGAATCTGTGATCGACCTGGTCCAGCGCACCCGCGATCTGGGCTGTGATGAGATCGGCATTGCCGACACCATCGGTGTGGCGACTGTGGGTCATGTGAAGCGCGTGTTTGAAGCGGCGGCGGGCAAGGTGCCGCTCGGCCAGCTCTCGGGGCACTTCCACGATACCTACGGTCAGGCGGTTGCCAATGTCTATGGCTGCCTGGAGGTGGGCGTGCACCGGTTTGACAGCGCCGTTGCGGGGCTGGGCGGCTGTCCGTATGCGAAGGGCGCAACCGGCAATGTCGCCACCGAAGACTTGCTGTGGCTCTTCAAGGGCCTGGGCATCGACACGGGTCTGAACCTTGATGCGATGGTGCAAACTGGCCAGTGGATCTCTGAGCAGGTGGGCCGTCGCTATGCCTCGCGGGTGGGTGCTGCGCTCGCAGCACGCGAGGCCGTGGCCGAGGCGCGCGCATGATTGCCATCCGACAGCTCCAACGGGCCCCGTCATGAACGCTGCCACGGTTCCGTCGCCCTGCATTTCGGTCTGTCAGCTCGATCCCGAATCGCGCCGCTGCCTGGGCTGCTCGCGTTCCATCGAGCAGATCGAAGCCTGGATCATGCTCGATGATCGCGAGCGCATGGCCGTCTGGGTGCAGCTCGCGCGGCACTTCGATGTCGACCTTGAAACCGCCCTCGCCTCACGCGTGGGCGCGGGTCGGGCACGCGAACTGGTGCGCTCTCATGAGTCGGGCTGAGCCAGCGGTCCGGTTACCGGTCGGCGTTCGCTTCATCGAGCGCGACTGGCTTTCGTCCAACATGGTCCTCATCGCCGAGCCCGATGGCGGCGCAACGCTGATCGATAGCGGCTATGTGAAGCATTCCGCGCTGGTGGTGTCCCTGGTCGAGCATGCGCTGGGCCAGCTTGGTGCAAAGCGTCTCACCCGCGTCCTCAACACGCATCTGCACTCCGATCACTGCGGCGGCAATGCGGCGCTCGCCGCACGGTTTGGCTGCGAGGTGCTGGTGCCGGCCGGCAGTGTTGACGATGTTCGGCGCTGGGACACTGCTGCGCTCAGCTATGACGGCACCGCCCAGCGCTGCGCCCGCTTTGAGGCAAGCGGCGTGCTGGTGCCGGGCGAGACGCTTCCGATCGGCGGGTTGCCCTGGGAGATTTATGCGGCTCCGGGCCACGATCCGAAGAGCCTGGTGTTTCACTGTGCGCGCCATCGCCTCCTGGTCTCGGCCGATGTGCTCTGGAAAAACGGCTTTGGCGTGATTTTTCCCGAGCTGGTCGGAGAGTCGGGCTTTGCCGAGCAGGCCGAGATGCTCGAGCTGATCGCAGGCCTTGATGTGGATACCGTGCTGCCTGGTCATGGCCCGGCGTTTGCCGAGCCGCTCGCAGTGATCGAAACCGCACGTAGAAGACTCGCATCGCTTCGCGATGACCCGGTGCGAAACGCACGCTACGCCCTGAAGGTGATGATCAAATATCTGATGCTTGATGTGGAAGAGGTCGAAGAGAGGGTGCTCGCAGAGCGGGTGGCGGGTGCGTCGGTGCTTCGCAGTGCGGCTGCGCTCCTGGATCTGCCGCTCGAGGCAGCCTTTGACTGGGCGGTTGGGGAACTCACCGCGCAGGGGGCGCTGAGACGTCTGAACGGGAGACTCTTTAATGTCTGAACGATTCGCGCAGGCGCCGCGACTGCGGGACAGCACGCCCGCCGATCTTGAGGCGATTGAGCGCATTTATGCGCACCATGTGCGACATGGCACGGGTTCGTTTGAGCTTGAGCCGCCCACGCTCGCCGAAATCAGGCGCCGCCGCGACGATGTGCTCGCCAATGGCTTTGCACACCGGGTGGCCGAAGCAGGCGGCGAGGTCGTGGGATTTGCCTACTTCAATTTTTTCCGGATGCGGCCTGCCTACCGGTTCAGCGTGGAGAATTCGGTTTATGTGCGCACGGGGCTGGCGCGCGGTGGCATTGGTCGTGCGCTGCTTTCGGATCTGATCGATGAGGCCCGTGCACGGGGCGTGCGCCAGATGATTGCCGTGATCGGCGACAGCGCCAACACCGGCTCGATCGGACTGCATGCCGCGTGCGGTTTTCGATTTGCCGGAATCCTGCGCGCAAGCGGCTGGAAATTCGACCGCTGGCTCGATACCGTCATCATGCAGCGCGAGATCGGTGCGGGCGACCGTGAGCGCCCGCCCGACTCACATCAGGTATGACGTGTCGTTGTCGTGCCCGAGGATTACGTAGTTCACGCGCCGCAGATCGCTGAGCCTGCGTCCGCCGGCGTATGAGATCGAGCTCTGCAGGTCTTCTTCCATCTCGCGTAGCGTGTCGGCGAGCTTGCCTTTGATGGGCTCAAGAATGCGCTTACCTTCAACAAAGCTCCGATGCCCTTTGTTGAACTCCGAGGCGGAACCGTAGTATTCCTTGTAGAGCTTGCCGTCGACCTCGACCGTGGTGCCGGGCGATTCTTCATGACCGGCGAACATCGACCCGATCATGACCATGGTGGCGCCAAAGCGCACCGACTTTGCAATGTCGCCATGCTCGCGGATGCCACCGTCGGCGATGATGGGCTTGGTGGCGACCCGGGCACACCACTTGAGCGCCGACAGCTGCCAGCCACCGGTTCCGAAGCCCGTCTTCATGCGAGTGATGCACACCTTGCCGGGTCCGACGCCGACCTTGGTGGCGTCTGCTCCCCAGTTTTCGAGATCGATCACGCCCTCGGGCGTGCCCACATTGCCGGCGATCACGAAGGCCTTGGGCAGATGCTCGCGGATGTGGGCGATCATCTGCCTGACCGTCTCTGCATGCCCGTGGGCGATATCGATGGTGAGGTAATCGGCGCCCAGACCTTCGCGGGCGAGTTCGCGCACGACGTCGCGATCGGCCTCTTTCACACCCACCGACAGCGATACGAACAGCCCCTTTTCGCGCATGGCGCGGGCAAAGGCGATGCTGTCGATATCAAAGCGGTGCTGGATATAGAAATAGCCCTCGCGCGCGAGTCGCTCACAGATGTCGTCGTTGACCACCGTCTTCATGTTGGCCGGAACGACCGGGATGCGGAAGTGACGCCCTCCCAGCTCAATTGAGGGGTCGCACTCGCGGCGGCTCTCCACCACGCAGCGGCGGGGCAGAAGCAGGATGTTGTCGTAGTCGAAAATTTCCATCAGCACTCTCCGTGGCCGGACCCGGCCGGCACTCAACGCGCGGCAATGGTACCGCGAGGAGCGGGTTGACGAGCGCGTACGCCGCCCTGGCCCGGGTGACCCGCGGCGGCCCGCGCCGCCGGTCCGTCCGTGCTCGACCTTTCAGTCGTACTTGCGGGCGTCCTCGATCACCTTGCCGTCGTTGGGCAGGGATCCTGGCGAGACCGCCTGAACCTCCCCCCGTAACTTAGTGATGTCGCGCAGGGAGGCCGCGATCGCGTCGGCGAGCGACGGGGCATCCGCGCCAGCCTTCAGCTCGCAACGTAGCGTCATGCGGTCGTTGGCCATTTCGCCGTCCACCACCAGTCGTGCGCGAGCGATCTCCGGGTGCCTGCGCACGACTTCGGCGATCTGGCCAGGATGCACGAACATGCCCCGCACCTTGGTGGTCTGGTCGGCGCGGCCCAGCCAACCACGGATCCGGACATTGGTGCGCCCGCAGGGCGAGGCGCCCGGCAGCACGGCGGAAAGATCGCCGGTGCCGAAACGGATCATCGGATAGTCGGGATTGAAACTCGTGACCACCACCTCCCCGACCTCGCCATCGGCGACCGGATCATCGGTGCCCGGGCGCACGATCTCCAGGATCAGATCTTCGTCGAGGATCATGCCCTCGAGTGCCTCAGACTCGTAGGCAATGAGCCCGATGTCAGCCGTGCCGTACCACTGGAGCACGCTCGAGAGGCCTTGCTCGCGAAACCATGCGCGCAGGCTTGGCGGGAGCGCTTCGGCCGCCACCAGCGCGCGTTTGAGCCGCGAGATATCGGCGCCGGTCTCGCGCGCTTTCTCCACCAGGATGCGCAGAAACGAGGGCGTTCCGACATAGGCGTCGGGAGCGAGCGCGGCAATGAGTTCAAGCTGCTGCTCGGTCTGGCCGGTGCCAGCTGGGATGACCGCGCAGCCGATATGGCGGGCCGCGCCGTCAACCATCCAGGCGCCGGGCGTGAGGTGATAGCCAAAGCAGTTCTGGACGACATGGCCGGGGCGCATGCCTGCCGCCCAGAGCGCACGCGCCGCGCGCCAGGGGTCGGGGCGGGCACCTTCCGGGTCGAAGATGGGGCCAGGGGACATGTAGAGCCGGCCCATTCGTCCGGGCAGGACGGTGGTGAAGCCGCCAAAGGGCGGGCGCGCAGCCTGGTGGTCTTTGAGCTCGCCCTTGCGAAGCACGGGAATCTGGGCGAGTGCCTTGCGCGAAGCGATCGCATCGGATTCAACCAGCCGAAGCCGCTCCGCCCAGCCCGGTGCGTGCGCTTTCGCATGCGCGATCAGGCCAGGCAGGCGGGCAAAGAGCGCGCCCTCGCGCGCTTCGGGCGTACGCGTCTCGAGATCGTCATAGTGCTTGCGGTTCGCGTCATTCATTACCGACTCGCTTTGAGACAGGGGCTGGGGATCGATGCGGGCTTCAGAGCCAGCGCTTGCGGCGTCGATAGGACTTGATGTCGCGGAAGGACTTGCGTCCTTCTTTCGCAACGCCCAGGTAGAACTCTTTCACGTCCTCGTTTTCGGCCAGGTCCCGGGCCGGGCCGTCCATCACAATGCGCCCGTTTTCGAGGATGTAGCCGTAGTCGGCATGACGAAGCGCCACGTTGGTGTTCTGTTCGGCGAGCAGGAAGCTCACCTTTTCCTTCTGGTTGAGGTCGCGGACGATCGCGAAGATTTCCGCCACGATCTGCGGGGCGAGGCCCATGGAGGGCTCATCGAGCAGGATCATCTTGGGATTGGCCATCAGCGCCCGGCCCACCGCTGTCATCTGCTGCTCGCCACCCGAGGTGTAGCCTGCCTGTGAGGCGCGTCGGGTCTTCAGGCGCGGAAAGTAGTGGTAAACGCGCTCGAGCGCTACCGCGGTATCGGCGCGTGAGAGATTGCGCGTATAGGTGCCGGTGAGGAGGTTTTCCTCCACGGTCAGATGGCCAAAGCAGCGCCGTCCCTCCATCACCTGAATCACGCCACGCTTGACCAGATCAGCGGGCGTGAGGTGCGTGATCGGTTCATCGCGGTAGCTGATCGACCCCTTGGTGACTTCGCCCCGCTCGCCCTTGAGCAGATTGGAGATGGCGCGCAGCGTGGTGGTTTTGCCTGCGCCGTTACCGCCCAGAAGCGCCACCACGCCGCCTTCTGGCACCTGAAGCGATACGCCCTTCAGCACCAGAATGACGTGGTTGTAGATGACCTCGATGCCGCTCACGACAAGCAAGGGACTGCTCACGTTTGTCTCCCGGGGTAAGCGCTGACCGGGACCGAGCACGCCCGGTCCGGGTCAACGCGCCGCGGCTCGCCTGGGGAGGCTGCCGCGACGAGCGGGGCATCACACCAGCGTGTGATGCGCCCGGTACGCCGCCGAACCGCGAGGCCCGGTGGCACCGCTTCCCATCAGTTGGCGGCTTCCTTCGCGCAGTCGCGTGGCTGCAGCTTCTTCTCGGCCGCGTAGCGCGCCGCATACGCATCCTGCATGGGTTTCAGGATCTGCATGTCGGCCTGGTACACCTTGGGCGTGACATTCCACTTCTTCCCATCCCAGGTGTGAACCTGCGCCGTGTTACCGCCCATGTGATCGCGGCAGCTGGTGCTGATCGGTTGCATGAGTCCCTCAAACCCCAGTTGCTTGATGCGGGCTTCGTCGATGTTCAGGTTCTCAAAGCCCCAGCGGACTTCTTCGCCGGTGAGCGGTCGCTTGCCATAGCGCTCCTGCGCGACGCGCACCGCCTCGGCGGTGACCGCTGCCGAGGCGAGTCCGCGGTTGTAGAGCACCTGCCCCACCTCATCGCGCGGGCCCGAGCCCTGACCCTTGTCGTGCAGATTTTTCAGGATGTCCTGATGCACGCGGCTGGTGCCGGCGGGCGACATGAAGGTGAGCGCGTTATAGCCCTTGCCGCCGTCGCCTGCGGGAACGATGTCGGGCTCGGCGCCCGACCACCATACACCGTACATCTTCTCGCGCGGGTAGCCGGTGGCGATCGCTTCTTTCACGGCGGTTGAGTTCATCACGCCCCAGCCCCACAGGAACACATAGTCGGGTCGGTCGCGACGGACCTGCAGCCAGGCCGCCTTTTGCTCAACGCCCGGATGCGTGACCGGAATCAGGATCAACTGATAGCCGTGCATTTTGGCGCGCTCTTGGAGGAGCGGAATCGGCTCTTTGCCGTAAGGCGAATCGTGATAGACGAGCGCGATTTTCTTGCCCTTCAGGCGATCAAGGCCGCCTTCGAGCGAGCCCACGTGCTGCACCAGAATGTCGGCTGCAACCCAGTAGCTGCCGCCGAGAATGAAGTTCCATTTGAAGACCTCACCGTTGGCGGATTCCGACCTGCCGTAGCCCGCGGTGATCAGCGGGATCTTGTCGTTCGGCACCTTGTCGGTGAGCGCGAAGGTGATGCCGGTGGAAAGCGGATGCACCGCCGTACCGCCAGTGGGGCCCTTGCCCTTCAGGCGCTCATAGCACTCGACGCCGCGGTCGGTGGCATAGCCGGTTTCGCACTCTTCCATCGTGAGCCGCACGCCGCCGATGCCGCCGTCGCGAGCGTTCAGCATCTTGTAGTAGTCGGCCATGCCATTGGCAAACGGTACGCCGTTTGGCGCATACGGGCCGGTGCGGTAAACCAGCAGCGGGAAGAACTGCTCCTTTGCCCCCGAGGCGGCTGGCGCCCCCTTGGCCTGCGCCTGAGCGAGCCCGGGCGCAAGCACCGCCAGGCCAGCGGCAAGCGCCGTAGCGGCCAGCCAGCGGGCCGTTGTGTTCTGTCTCATCGGAACCTCCTTATTTTGACTATCAACGAATCGCGAGCCCGAACGAAACGCATCACGCTGTCGCCGGCTCGTCACGGCAGCGTCGCACAAACCTTTAGTGAGGGAAAGGCCAGAGGCGCAGTTTTTCTTTCCCGATCGACCAGAGCCGGGCCAGTCCGTGTGGCTCCACGATCAGGAAAAACACGATCAGCGCACCGAAGATCATGAACTCGAGATGCGAGGCCATGGCGGTGGAGATGGGCACGCCCAGCCAGGCAGGCACCTGATTGAGCAGAATCGGGAGCACCACGATGAAGGCGGCACCGAAGAAGCTGCCCATGATGGAGCCCATGCCGCCAATGATGATCATGAAGAGCAGGTTGAGCGAGCGATTCACATCAAAGGCAAGCGGCTCCCAGGAGCCCAGGTGCACGAAGGCCCACATGGCGCCCGCCACGCCAATCACAAACGAACTCACCGCAAATGCCGACAGCTTGGCGGTGACCGGCCGGATACCGATCACGGTGGCTGCGACATCCATGTCGCGAATCGCCATCCAGGAGCGGCCGATGTGGCCGCGAACGATGTTCTTTGCGGCAAGCGCCATGACGGTGACGATTGTGAGGCAGAACAGATACTTCGACTGCGGCGTGTCGATTGAAATGCCCGCGACGGTCAGCGTGGGAACCGATACCGAGCCCGAGGCCGAGTAGTTGGTGAACCAGGCGATGCGGGCAAACACCCAGTCGCAGAAAAACTGTGCAGCCAGTGTGGCCACCGCCAGATAAAGCCCGCGGATTCGGAGGCTGGGGATGCCGAAGACGATTCCGACCAGAAGCGCCGCAACGCCTCCGATGAGAAACGCGCCGATTACCGGCATGCCGGGCACACGGGTGTAGGCGTTGTAGGCAATGTAGGCGCCCACCGCCATGAACGCGCCCGAGCCGAGCGAGATCTGGCCGCAGTAGCCCACCAGAAGGTTGAGCCCCAGCGCGGCGAGCGAAAGGATCACGAACGGAATCAGAATGGCGCGGAACATGTATTCGCTCGCCAGCATCGGTACGCCGATGAAGGCGAAGGCAATCAGCGCCATCACGAGCCAGCGGTCCTGCAGAATCGGAAAGATCTGCTGATCGTCGCCGTAGCGGGTTTTGAACTGGCCGTTTTCGCGGTAGAGCATCGTCAGGCCTTTTGTTTAAACGCGATCGATGATGCGTTCGCCGAACAGTCCTTGCGGGCGCACCAGCAGCACCGCGAGCGCAAGTCCGTAGGCAAACCAGTTTTCCAGACCACCACCGATGATGGGTCCCAGGTAGACCTCGGCGAGCTTTTCCCCCAACCCGATCAGGAGCCCCCCCACGATCGCTCCCGGCACCGAGGTGAACCCGCCCACGATCACCACCGGAAGCGCCTTGAGCGCAAGGATGGCGAGCGAGAACTGAACGCCGAGCTTGCTCCCCCAAACCATGCCTGCGACCAGTGCGGTAAAGCCTGCCACCGCCCAGACGATCACCCAGATGCGATTGAGCGGAATACCGATCGACTGCGCCGCCTGGTGGTCATCGGCGACGGCTCGCAGTGCCCGTCCCGTG